>CAYJAA010000006.1:11373-23771 GCA_964368185.1 uncultured Lachnospiraceae bacterium
GTGTTTTACCTAGTTTTTTTTTATTTTTTATTTATTATTTATTTCATTTCTTTATTTTTCTTGTAAAGAAGATTATAAAGTCCAAATATACTTACTAGCATAGCTAAAAGAAAAATCATCATTGATGAACTATCTCCGGTGCCTGGAATTCCATCACCATTACTATCTTCTTTTTTATCTTCAGTAACCGTTCCACTTAGGTTCTCCCCACCTTCTTCTCCCTCACCTTCACCTTCCTCACCTGGATCACTTGGATTAACAGAAATCATTTCATTTGTAAGTGTTAATGTAATTGGGTTATCATCACTTATAATAATTTGAATTCCCTCCATATCAGGATCAATATCGCTAGCTCCAGCTAAAGAGCCTTCTTCATAACCAAGAGGTGTAACTGTTTCTTTTAAAGTGTATTTCCCTAGTGGAAGTATTGGGAAATTATATATATTTTCAGTCTCATCATATTGACTACTATAAACATTCTCTCCATCAGAAAGTTCAAAAGATGCTCCAAGTAATCTAACACTTGAATCATTAGAATCTTCTTTAATTATAGAAAATTCTGTTCCATTTGACTTTCTATTTGTACCTTCGAAATAAAAATATCTATCTTCTTCAGTTACTTCAATCTCAAACCAATTATCCCCCAGTTCATCACTTTCATAAAGAACATGTGATCCATTATCTTGCCTTTTATATAGCTTTAAGGAATTTGTTATATAATCACCCTCTGAAGATTTTTCATATATTCTATATTTTCCAACAGTCATATCTTCAAATAAAACACTACCAACATTATCAGTAATTTTAGAAGAAATAAATTCTTCCCTTTCACCATTTATTTTATATAAATCAAATTGTGTCCCAGTAATTTCTTCTTCTTCACTAGTTCCATAACCGTTCTCATCATATTTATATAAGTATAAAATACCTGTATAAGTTCCAGAAGCTCCACCCTCGCTAGCAACCATTTGGAAACGGTTATTAGAAGTTATTTTTTCAGTTATGCCATCATAACTTACTGCTACTTCATTAGAATATTCTCTCCCTGGCACCATATCCATTTTTCCATGGAAGTTTACCATATAGCAAATAGCTCTATTATCTATAAATGATTCAATCGCAATCGTTTCTTCCGTTCCATCATACTCTGTTAATGTATAAGAAGGTGTATTCTCACCAATTGACTGCATTATAGCTTTTACTTCATCATTAGTAAGAAGCTTATCTTTTCTTAACATTTGCTCAAGGCTAGCATTGTCAGGGGCGTATTTTATTCCATTGTCTAGTATATTACCAAGATTTAATATAGCTATTTTCCCATCATCACTAATCCCATAAGCTGGTGCATTTTCAGGAGCGCTTACAGCCTCTTCCCACTCCTGTACACTTTTATAATCAGTCTCATAATATCTTTCAATACCAAGAGCCTCCATACTTGGTGTCCATGAAGCTTTCCAGTATGCCGATGTTACACCTTCTGCGTTATAAGGTGTAAAATATGGAAGTCTAATACTCATAGTCGTAAAAATATGACCTTCTTGTTCAATCTCATCTCTAATAACTACATTTTTATGACCTTCATATGTCCCACCCTGACGAAGATATGACGTATTAAGATAATCATCATATCCAAATCTAACAGCCCATAATCCTGTACCTGTATTATCACTACCTGGACTTATTTTACCCGCTGCATTTTTTTCAATATTAGGCATTTGGCTAGGTTTAGCAGCCAAACTTCCAAATCCTTCTTGCTCATGTCTAGGTGGTACATATTCTGAATTTGTTATAGTTGTATCAATATCAATCCCTGGGAATCTAAGAATAACCTCTTCGCTATTACTTTGAGTTTGAGATATAAACCCTCTTAAATTAAAGTATCCATTTCTATCAGCAATTACAGCAGCAAAATTGCTATGAGCTATAAATTCAATATAATTTTCTACTACTCCCTCTACATTATTTGAGACAACTCTCCAATATCCAATTAAGGCATCATCTACCTCATTATAAATAGGTATAAATCCATTACCTTCTCCATAAAAGTTAATGGTAAAGTATTTAGGAAGAGGGATTTTGAAATAATCACCTTCTTGTACAGCATCAACACTGTCATCAATCCTCCATGAATAATTTAATTTTATCTCCTCTTTATACTTAACTGTAATATCGTTAAGAATAACTTCGTTATCTTCAATTACAATAACTTCCTTACCTTGTGTTGTATCATAATAGGAAAATAAGTCAGTTGAAACATTTACAGAACTAGTAATATCTCTTCCACTTGGAGTAGGAACAGTACTAGCTAGGTTTATTTCTGTATTTGAAAACATGATAATAATTGCTATTCCAAGAATAGACATTTTTTTAATAATACTTTTCATTTTTCTTAAAAGCCCCTTTTTATTTCAGTCATAATATTATTTCACTAAATATCTATATTTGTCATATAAGGTAATGTAGTATATAGAATTATAAAAATAGCAAGTTTATTCTATATAGATTTAAAGAATGTATTTTAATTATGCTAGGTATTATGTTATCATATCTCCGATATTGTGGCAAGTGTTTACAAAGCATATTATATAGTAATTATTTCCATAAAAAAATGTTTAAAACTACTCCTTTTTTTTATGTAAAAATTTTCCTTAATTAGAAACAGTCACGATCATCATCTACAACCTCCCTAAAGAAATATTCCATATTATAGGCATACATTATAATAAAATGCCTACAATAATTCCATTGTGTTACATAATTAACTAATTGCATATATGTAGTAAATATGGTGCTTTATATTTTATAAAAAACAATGTATTTTTATAAAAAAGAAATGGCCTTCATCATTCCTTTTTTTATGTGTAAATATTTACCTAAACATAAAAAAAAGCTAGCCCTTTAGGCTAGCTTTTACATTATATTATTTATGCTTTTTTATCTTTAGGCTCTACTTCTTTTCTTAAGAATAACAATCCCAAATGCCGAAATTCCCATTACTAGAAGCATTCCAAATAATCCTGAATTATCTCCGGTGTCTGGAATTCCATCACCATTACGATCTTCTTTTTCATCTTCAGTAGCTAAACCACTTAGGTTTTCGCCACCTTCTTCTCCCTCACCTTCACCTTCTCCACCTGGATTACTTGGATCACTTGGATTAACAGAAATCATTTCATTTGTAAGTGTTAATGTTATTGGGTTATCATCACTTATAATAATTTGAATTCCCTCCATATCAGGATCAATATCGCTAGCTCCAGCTAAAGAGCCTTCTTCATAACCAAGAGGTGTAACTGTTTCTTTTAAAGTGTATTTCCCTAGTGGAAGTATTGGGAAATTATATATATTTTCAGTCTCATCATATTGACTACTATAAACATTCTCTCCATCAGAAAGTTCAAAAGATGCTCCAAGTAATCTAACACTTGAATCATTAGAATCTTCTTTAATTATAGAAAATTCTGTTCCATTTGACTTTCTATTTGTACCTTCGAAATAAAAATATCTATCTTCTTCAGTTACTTCAATCTCAAACCAGTTATCCCCTACTTCATCACTTTCGTAAAGAACATGAGTTCCATCAGCTTGTCTTTTATATAACTTTAATGAACTTGTTATATAGTCACCTTCTGAAGATTTTTCATATATTCTATATTTTCCAACAGCCATATTTTCAAATAAAACACTACCAAGATTATCAGTAACTTGAGAAGAAACAAATTCTTCTTCTCCATCTTTTAATATATATAAATCAAATTGTGTACCAGTAATATCTTGCTCTTCGCTAGTTCCATAACCATTCTCATCATATTTATATAAGTATAAAATACCTGTAGGAGTTCCAGAAGCTCCACCTTCACTCGCTACCATTTGGAAACGGTTGCTTGAGGCTATTACATTACTAACACCGTCATAAGTTACTACTGCTTCGTTAGAATACTCTCTTCCAGGAATCATATCCATTCTACTATGGAAGTTTACCATATAACAAATAGCATTATTATTTATAAGAGAGTCAATTTCAATAACTTCCTCAGTTCCATCATACTCAGTTAATGTATAAGCCGGTGTATTCTCACCAATTGCTTGCATTATAGCTTTTACTTCCTCATTAGTAAGAAGTTTATCTCTTCTTAACAATGCTTCAAGAGTAGCATTATCAGGAGAATATTTTACTCCATTGTTTGCTATATCACCAAGATTTAATATCGCTATTTTCCCATCATCACTAATCCCATAAGCTGGAGCATTCTCAGGAGCACTTACAGCCTCTTCCCATTCCTCTACACTTTTATAATCAGATTCATAATATCTTTCAATTCCAAGAGCCGCCATACTTGGTGTCCACGAAACTTTCCAGTATGCCGATGTTACCCCTTCTGCATTGTGAGGTGTGAAATATGGTATTCTTATAGACATATCTGTAAAAATATGACCGTCTTGTTCAATTTCATCTCTAATAACTACATTTTGATGCCAGTCGTATGTATCTCCTTGGCGAAGATATGATGTGTTTTTATAATCATCATAACCAAATCTAATAGTCCATAAAGCCGTACCTGTATTATTAGTGCTTGGAGTTACTTTTCCTGCTCCATTTTTTGCAGCATCAGGCATTTGGTTATCTCTAGCAATTCCAGAGCCAAATCCTTCTTGTTCATGTCTAGGTGGAATATATTCTGGATTTTCTATTGTTGCCTCTATATTAATACCAGGAAATTTAAGAGTAGCTTCTTCACTACTACTATCAGTATAAGATACAAACCCTTCTAGGTTGAAATATCCTTCTCTATCAGCAATTATAGCAGCAAAATTGCTATGAGCTATAAATTCAATATAACTTGATGCTACTCCGTCTATTTCTCCTGAAGCAATTCTCCAATATCCAATTAAGGTGTTATCTACACCATTATATATAGGTAAAAAACCATTATCTTCCACAAAAAGAGAAATAGTAAAATATTTAGGAAGAGGGATTTTGAAATAATCACCTTCTTGAATAATATCTGCGCTGTCATCAATCGTCCATGAATAATTTAACTTTATTGATTCTTTATATAAAAGTGGAATATCGCTAATAAGCACTTCATTATCCTTAATTACTACAATCTCTTTATTGTAAGTTTTATCGTAATAAGAAAATAAGTCAGTTGATACATTAACAATACTAGTTATGTCCTTTCCAGTTGGACTAGGGACAGTACTAGCCAAGTTTATTGTTGCGGATGAACATATGATAATAAGCGCTATTCCAAGAATAGACATTTTTTTGATAATATTTTTCATTTTTTTCTTAAAGCCCCTTTTTATATTAGCCATAATATATATACTAAATATCTATACTTAAATTATATTAAAAATATAATAAGTATTAAATTTAGCAACTTTATTCTATATTTTATTTAAAGAATATTTTCGATTATGCCTTAAGAAATATATTACCATATTCTATATATTATGTCAAATGTTTACATAGATACACTCGTATAAGATATTCCTCTAAAAAAATCATTTTTTTTTAGGAAAATAATGAAGATTATACCGCCGCTTAACACACAGTATTTAACCACTTTTTTATAATTTAACTAAACAAATAAAAACAAAACCTTTAATATAGAGGTGAAGCATATAAAAAAGAAGTGACTTTTAACCACTTCTTTTTTTTAATCAACAAGCCTCCTAAAGGCTAACAATGATAAAGTTTTATAAAATTTAATATATAGTTAGTTCTATAAAAATAAATATATCATAAATTAAGGGATATTATAAGTAAAATAAAAGAAGATTAAAGGGATAGTAAATATAAAAAATATTTTTCTTTTAAAAAAAGCAAGCTTTACCTTAATGCTTAAGTTATTAGCTTGCTTTTTTTAATATTTTATGTCTAAGTATAATTTATGCGGTTTATGGTTTTTCTAAAATATACTGACCGCCATCAACTTCCATAATTAACTTTTTTTCTCCATCAATAATTAAATCAAACTGGGAAACCCCATCATCAACAGTAATGGTGTCTTCTTCTAAAGTCCATGTAATGTCAGAAATCATGTTTAACAAGTTGACTTCACCTGTTCCATTTTTTTCAAAAGTAAAAGTAATTTGGTAGCTTCCACCTACTTCATACTTAAGGCTTTCTCCATTAACGATAGTATCAGTGTGCAACCACTCTCCTGCGATTGCCTTTGTATCTTCATTTGCGCACCCAGCAAATGCAAAAATCACCATCAGTGTCATCAATATTAACAATATTTTTTTCATGTTTTCTCCTCTTAATTGCAAAATAAATTCGCCTAGTATCTTAACATCTTAACAACATTTAGTCAACTATTTTTTAAGGGAAAATGTAATACTATGGGAAAAAAGAGGAGGTGTATATTCTTTAAGTTCCTGTAAATTCTGCCTTTTTTTGCTGATCATTATCTATTAAAACTTTAGTAATGAGAAAATATCTTCTATGCTACCTGATAATAAATCATCCTCTTACTACTCTTCTTTATTTTCATCATTTTTTTTGTACTTTCTAAGGCTTAATATTAAAATTATTAGAAAAACAAGAGCCTGCCCAAGAACTGCACCATCAAAACCTGAGCCTATAAAAGTAAAAAATGAAAGTATCAACCCACCAACTGAAAAAATAAGCCAACTTTTTACTGAAGTTCCTTTTTTCATAATTTTTTCTCCTTTAGTTCTTATAAATAAGGTTTACTATCCTCTTGTTAGAAGCACCACGCACTCAATGTGCCCCGTCTGAGGGAACATATCAACTGGCGTAACTTCTAAAACCTTATACCCTGCTTCTATAAAATACTCTAAATCATTAATAAGGCTTTGAGGTTTACAGCTTATATAAAGAAAAGTTTCAGGGGAAAATTCAAGAATTTTTCCTATAGCTTTTTTGTGAATTCCACTGCGAGGAGGGTCTAATATAATAATATCTGCCTTTTCTTTTAATGTATCAACTTTTTCTAAAACGTCTCCACATATAAATTCACAGTTATCAATATTGTTTAGTAAAACATTCTGCTTCGCTGAGTCAATGGCCTCTTTTACAATTTCAATTCCATAAACCTTTTTTGCCCTGCTACTAACAATTTGAGTTATAGTCCCAGTTCCACAGTATAAATCAAATATAACCTTGTCTTTTGTATCTCCAATAAAATCTTTTGCAACACTATATAATCTCTCACTTCCTAAAGTGTTAGTTTGGAAAAATGAAAATGCACTGATTTTAAATTTTAGCCCAAGACACTCTTCTATAATGTAATCTCTCCCATCTAAAATATGAACTTCTTCAGGGATTACTGCGTCAGAAAGAGAGTTATTAATGGTATGTAAAATCCCAACCACACTACCTTTTAAAGGTAGGGATTTAATTAAATTGGCAAACTCTTTTGTATTTATTTTCTCTTCACTAGTAGACACTAAATTTACTAGTATTTCATTTGTATAACTTGCTTTTCTAATTACTAAATGCCTTAAAGTTCCCTCTTTACTGAATTTATTGTAATGCTTTATACCAGTCTCTACAAAATAATTAAGGACATTTTTAAGAATTACTTGATAATCTTCATCTACTAAAATACATTCCTCAGTAGAAACGATATTATGATGCTTTCCTTTCTCGTGCATCCCTAGACATAAGGCTCCCCCTTTTTCCCTATCTCCAAAGGAAAACTCCATTTTGTTTCTATAAGAAAAGTCTTTAACAGAAGGAACAATCTCATTAAATTTTTCATATTTAATAGAAGCTTTCTCAAAAAGGTTTTTTACATACTCCTCTTTTAAAACTAGCTGGTCTTCATATGTAATATTTTGAAAAGTGCACCCACCACAAGCTCCAAAATCTTTACATTTTGGTGTGATTTCATTTTCTGCCCTCTTTAAAACCTCTACAATACTTCCCTCAATACGGTTTTTTCTAATTTTAGTAATTCTCACCTCTACCTCTTGCCCAACTAAGCCCCCTTTAACTAAAACCTTTCTATCTTCATAATATCCAATAGATTTTTCCATAGATACTTTTTCTACAATCTTTAAATTTATAATGTCTTTTTTCTTCAAAATTTACTCCTTAAAATCTTCTTTATTTATAGCATATAAGTAATATGTTAATTTTTTACCAAAATACTCTTTTTCATATTCTTTTTCTTTTTTCATCCCTAGTTTTTCAGCCACTTTTATAGATGAAGGATTATTATCCCTTATAATAGCGCTTAGTCTATCTTTTTTCATATCATTAAAAACATAGTCTCTAATTGCCTTAGTTATTTCAGCTGCATATCCTCTGCCCCAGTGTTTCCTTAAAAATAAATACCCTACCTCTAGCTCCTTAATCCCCTGAACATCTTGAATAATAAGCCCAGACTGACCTAAAAACTCACCAGTTTCTTTATTTATAACAGCCCAGTGACCAAAACCAAAGGTTTCATACCTAGCAATATGCCTTTTAAGCCACCCCCTACACTCTTCCTCCCCAAAAGTCTCCTCATAAGCATACATACATTTTTTATCTTTTAGCATCTTACATAAATCATCATAATCACTTTCCCTTAAAGGTCGTAAATACATTCTAGCAGTAGACAAAATAATATCACTGTTCATAATATAGCCCTCCCTTTTTTAACATTATAGCATATTCCCTAGTAAACTAAATAAAATATTTTTAAATTCCAAATCCTAAAATATACTAAAGAAATGTTAGCTGATTTGTTTCATATCCTGTTTTGTAAGACTTAATAATACTCTCCATTTTATAAAGTAGACCTATTTTCTCACACTCATTAACATAAATATCATACATCTTCTTATATTCCCTGATATTACAGTTATATCTATTCCCATATGTCTTTATATATTTTTCCTTTACCCCTTTAAAATCTCTATCTAGGGCATTATAAAAATACTCCCTTTGTATATCCCTTAAAGTTACCCCAAAATATCCATAAATAAATCTTCCTCCCATATCCTTTGTTTTTCTTACAATATTCATAATATTGTCCTTATCTCCATTTATAAAAGGAAGAATTGGCATCATTAATACCCCCGCATAAATCCCCTCTTTACTTAAAGCTTCGACTGTTTTAAATCTTTCCGTTGAGGAAACACAGCTTCTTTCTATTTTCTTTCCTAATTCATCATCATAAGTAGTAATAGAAATTTCTCCTAAAACTGGGCTATGCTCTTTTATAGAAGATAAAATATCTATGTCTCTTAAAATTAAATTACTTTTTGTTGCAATAGATACCCCAAAGCCATAAGCGTTTAATAATTCTAGGCTATTTCTCGTAAGGCATAAATCTTTTTCAAAAGTGTTATAAGGATCACTCATTGATCCCATAGAAACCATTCCTTTTCTCACTTTTCTCCTAAGGTCATTTCTTATAATCTCTAAGGCATTTTCCTTTACCTTTACTTTATCAAAATTTTCTACCCTGTAACACTCACTCCTGCTATCACAGTATATACACCCACCACTGCAACCTTTATAAATGTTCATGTTGTATTCACACCCAAACCATGCAGTATTTTTTGTTCTATTTACAATGTTTTTTGCATATATTTTTTCCATGTTATACCTACTTACATTAAAGTTTATACACTAATAAAAATATAAAAAGGCAAGGGTTTTCTTGCCTTTTTACTACTTTTTATAAACTCAAAATTACCCTTGAAATTTTGGAACAAGGCCTATTTCCCTCATTTGGTCTAGACTATTAATAATTTCAGGAGCGCTTCTCGTTCCAATTAACTCTGCCCCTGCTAGTATAAAAGCATAAGCATTTTGCGGTCTTGGATATTTTACCCCAGAAATCTTAACTTTTGTATTTGTATTTTTAAGAGTGTTTACCATAATTAAACACTGATTCATATCAGGTCCCTCATATTGCCCTGTTGAAGACTTACAATAATCAATCCCTGCTTCTGCTACAAGCTCACAAGCAATTTTTATCTCTTCATCAGTTAAAAAACAAGTTTCAATAATCATCTTTGTAATAACCCCACCAGCAGCAGATACATAGTCTTTAAACTCTTTTTTTATTTCGTCGTATTTTTTTTCCTTTAAGTTTCCAACATTCATACAGTTATCTAAAACCGTAGCCCCTTGCCTTACAGCTTCTTCAGTTTCAAAAGCCTTTACTTTGCTACTTTGTTGCCCTAGTGGAAAACCAATCCCTGCTCCGATAAGAAGATCAGTTCCTGCTAGCTCCTCTTTTACAATAGGAGTAAAATAAGAAGAAGAATAACAAAAAGCCTTACAGTTATATTCAATAGCTTCTCTACAACCCTCTCTAATCTCTTTTTCAGTTAATGTTTTTGGAAGTAGAGCATAATCAAATAACTTTCCTACTTCTTTTTTGTTCATTTTTGAAAGATCTACACTCATATTTTTTCTCCTTATTTATATTAGTTTATTTAAAATCGAATTATTTATAAAATCAGTATAAGTCAGTCCACATTCCCCAATCTCCCTTTTCTTACCCTCCTTAGACTTATAATCTCCATGAAAGTCAGACCCCCCTGATATAATTTTTACCTTATCACCATAATCCCTTATAACTTCTTTTTCTATTTCTTCCTTAGTTAAACTTCCGTTATAACTAGTTTTATCATAAGTATATTTCCCCTCTATTCCGTCCAGTCCATTTTCTATAAGATAGTGGATATACTCTTTTCTTGTTACTTCTTTTTTATTTAATACTACTTTATCTTTTATTAAATAAGGATGAGCTAATATGGCTATGCCTCCTGCTTTATGTACCATTTTAATAACGCTAGCAGGTTCTGGCTTTTCCCTTTTTACTTTAAATCTCTTATCAGTATTCGCCATTATTTTTGCCTCAGCCCAAGTTTTTGTATAACCTTTATCCGCCATAACATTAAATATAAGCTTTTTTTGCAAAATTTCTTTTCTTTTAATTCCACCATAATTTAATACTTCATCTAGGGAAATGTCATAGCCATGTTCATTTAAAAGGTCTAAGAATTTTTTATAACTACTTCTTTTGTAGCTATCTATTTCTTCTATTAAGTCCTTAATATTTTCCTCCTCCCAATCACAACCTAAAACCACAATATGAACATCATCAACTAAAGTATCACAAGAAAACTCTATTCCCTTTATAAAATCTATGTTTCTATCTTTAGCATACTTTATAACATCTTCTCCACCTTCATCTACAGTGCTAGGAGGTAAAATGTCATGATCACAAATAGCAAGAACTTTAATACCTAAACTATAAGCTCTATCAATTAACTCTTTTACACTCTCAAGACCATCGGAACGGTTAGTATGGGTATGTAAGTCGCATTCATAAATACATTTATCCATTATTTATACCACCTTTTCTAAGTGTAAAAAAATTAATATAATCATAAGCTAATTTTCTCACCTTTTCATACACATAATTATCAAGTTTTAATGGGTCATTTTCTTCAGGATATTTTGTCATATACTCCCTCATTCCTTGACAGTAGCTTATCTTTATATCTGTTGAAATGTTTACCTTGCTAGCCCCTAAGTCAATTAGCCTATTAAACATTTCTTCACTTAAACCACTTCCACCATGTAAAACCAAAGGAGCATAAGATATTTTGTTAATATCTTTAAATAAGTCATAATTTAAAACAATATCTCCTTTATACACCCCGTGAGCTGTTCCTATAGCCGGAGCAAGACAAGAAATAGAGGCAGTTTCTTCTAAATATCTTTTACAATCCTCTATTTTTCCATAAGCACTTTCTTCAAGGCTTACAACAATATCATCCTCTACCCCTAAAATACTACCAATTTCTCCCTCAAGACTAATATCTCTGCCATCAATATAAGAAATTAACTCATTTGTATTTTTAATATTTTCTTCTATGGAAAGTTTAGAACCATCATACATAATACTACTCCACCCGGCATCAATACATTCCTTTGCAAAAGAAATGTCTGTGCAGTGGTCTAAATGTAAACACACATCTACACTTGCTTTTGATATAAGGGGAATAACCATATCAATAAAACTTTTAACCCCAAACTCTTTTACTGTTTTTACAGAAGACTGAATAATAACAGGAGCATTTAAAGAAACTGCTCCATCAATAATAGCTTTTGTAGTTAAATAATTTACTGTATTAAAAGCCCCAACCCCATACCCCTCACTTCTTGCTTTTTTTAACATAGAACCTAGTGATACATAACTCATAAAACTTCTCCTATTTATTTATTTAAAAAATTCACAAAAAACTTCTTCTATTAAATCGCTACTAGCACCCTTAGCATAAAAATAAGATTTTACCTTATATTTTAGCTTCTTTTCATCTTCTATTTTTTTCTTCTCTTTTAAAATTTTCTTTCTTATTTTTTCCTTTATTTTATCATAGTCAACATTTTCTTCTTCATCATATTCTTC
>CAYJAA010000006.1:23781-39444 GCA_964368185.1 uncultured Lachnospiraceae bacterium
CATTACTCTTTAGAGAGTGGTTAAATCCTCTACTAACCCCTTTTGAGATAATTTTATTTACTTTTTCCTTATAAAAATAATCCTTTAGCTTTTCTAAGGTTTTTTCTCCTAAAATATAAGCCTTTTCTTCTTCTTTTACAGTAGGATACTCCCCTCTTATAAAAGCTATAGTTTCCTCATCTAAAGTTATTCCTTTATCCTTTAAATAATGCTTTATTTTACTTATCCCTATTTGGCTATTTAAAACCTTATTATGAATATAATTTTTAATATATTCTCTATCATTTACATAATTTAATTCTTCTAGCCTTAAGATAATATCAGCAGTAACATCTTCTTCAATAAAACGCCCTGTTAAATACTTTTTCATCTCATAAGATGTTCTAGGTCTATAGGAAAGATAATTAAAAGATAAGTTCATCCCTTTTTCATAAAGATAAGGATAATTTTCTTTTATAACACTTTCTAAAGAAATAATGTCTTCTTCACAAAAGTCATATTTTTTTAATAAAGCAGGGTTTATATTTATAAAAACCTCTCCATTTACCTCTAAAATAACATCCCCTTTATGCTTTTTGATACAGGTGATTACATCTTCTTTATCTAATAACTTCATATATTAATTTATTTTTATCTGTCTTTTCATCTCTTAATTCATAAGCAGATTTAAGTCTATTAACACTTTCTTCTAATTTTTCTTCACTACTAGCATACACCCTTGCGATACACTCCCCTTTTTCTACATAGTCCCCTTGTTTTTTGTATAGATAAATTCCACACCCATAGTCTATACTGTCTTCCTTAGTTTTTCTTCCTGCACCACTAAGTAGCGAAGCCATTCCAACTTCCCTACACTGAATTTGCCCTACATACCCCTGTTTTTCTAAGGTAACATCCCTAAAGTATTTTCCAAGCTCAAATTTAGAGGTATCTTCTATATAAGAAATATCCCCTCCTTGATAGGATATAAATTCTTTAAATTTTTCATAGGCTTTGCCACTGTCTATACATTCATTTAAGTCTACTTCTGCTTTTTTAATATCTTCATACATTCCGCAAGCAATTAATAAATTACTACAAAGAGAAATACAAAGTTGTCTTAAATCTTCTTCCCCCTCTCCCTTTAAAGTTTCTACTGCCTCAATAACTTCTAAATGATTTCCAACTGCTCTACCAAGAGGCTGATTCATATCAGAAATAACAGCGCAAACCCCTTTGTTCATCCCTTTTCCAATCTCCACCATTTCCCTTGCTAAATTTCTAGCATTTTCAAGGCTTCCTGCAAAAGAACCTGTTCCAGTTTTTACATCTAAAACAATTGTATCCGCCCCACTAGCTAACTTCTTACTCATAATACTAGAAGATATTAAAGAAATATTATCTACTGTAGAAGTTACGTCCCTAAGAGCGTAAATCTTCTTATCAGCAGGAGCAATTTTACTGGTCTGCCCAGCAACACAAACTCCTATTTCATTTACTTGTTTTATAAAGTCTTCCCTAGTCATTTCAACCTTAAAGCCTTTAATTCCCTCTAGTTTGTCTACTGTTCCCCCTGTGTGAGATAAGGCCCTGCCAGACATTTTTGCAACCTTTACACCCATACTGGCAAGTAAGGGAGCTACAATTAAGGTAGTTTTATCTCCTACCCCTCCTGTTGAGTGTTTATCCACTTTTATACCCTTTATCTCTTCTAAGTTTAAAATATCCCCTGAATTCATCATAGCCTTGGTTAAATACAAGGTTTCATTTTTATCCATTTTATTAATGCAAATCGCCATTAATAAAGCCGACATTTGATAGTCAGGAATACTCCCACTTGTAAACCCCTTAACAGTATACTCGATTTCTTCCTTTGATAAGGACATCCCATTTTTCTTTTTGTTAATAACGTCTAATATATTCATAAAAGCACTTCCTCTCTTTAAATATACATTTTATTTAATTATATCATAACTGCTTTATATTTAATACCATAATATAACAACCCAAGCAAAGTTTTATATTTATTAAAAGTTCCCATAAAAAAACACCACCTATTTAAGGTGGTGTAAGATTTTATTTTCCCATTATAACTGTAACTTTACTAGCTCTTGAGTATTGGCCTTCTCTGCCCTCTTTTATATCTTCTTCTGAAACCAAAACATTAATTAATGTGTAACCTTGCTCTGACTTTTCGTTTAGATAATTTTGCAGTTTGCTCATAAACAAATCTCTCTCTACTATATACTGCATTTTGCCCCTCCCATGTTTTTTATTTTAAATACTTGTAAATTATACCACATTTAATTTAAAAGTAAATATATTTTTAATTAAAATATATTTTTTTCACTACCCTAAAGACCCTAGAATAAAACAAAAAGACCATATCTATAAGATATGGTCTTTGTTTTTTAATAATATTAAAAGTGTCTACTTAGATTATACACCTTTTTTGTTATTTAAAATTTGTTCAAGCTCTGTAAAGTTTGTAGTTGCAACATGTCCTTTTAAAGGTAGAATTCTTTCATTAATTGCATCTAAAATCCAGCTTGCTTGTGGGAAGAAGTGATGATCTAGCTCATGAGCTGGTGTAATCCAGTTTTTAGCCCCTACTACTACAGGAGGTGCATCTAAATAATCAAAAGCAAGTTCAGTAATTGTTTGAGCAAAGTCTTTTAAATGAGACCCTCTCTCACAAGCATCCCCAGTTATAACAACTCTACCTGTCTTTTTAACTGATTCGATAACTTTGTCATAATCAAATGGAACAAGACTTACTGCATCAATGATTTCAGCCTCTATCCCATGCTTTTCTTTTAGTAACTTTCCTGCCTCAATAGCTGTGTATAAAGTCGCCCCTATTGAAAGGATAGTAATGTCACTACCTTCTTTTTTCACACTTGGCTTACCAATTTCAACCTCATAATATTCACTAGGAACTTCTTTTTCAAATTCCTCACCAATATCATATAGTTTTTGACTTTCAAGGAAAATAACTGGGTCACTACCAGATAAAGCTGCATTCATAATACCCTTTGCATCATATGGAGTATTTGGGAATACTACTTTAAGCCCTGGAATATGTGTACATAAAGCTGACCAATCCTGAGAATGTTGAGCTCCATATTTATTTCCTACTGGAAGTCTTAATACTACTGGCATTTTTAAGATACCACCACTCATAGCATGCCACTTACTCATTTGGTTAAAGATTTCATCTCCACATCTTCCAATAAAGTCTGCATACATAAGTTCAACTAAAACCCTACCCCCTGCCATAGCATAACCTACTGCTGAGGCAACAATTGCCGCTTCTGAGATTGGAGAGTTAAATAGTCTGTGATATGGAAGTGCTTCTGTTAAACCATTGTATACAGCAAAAGCTCCACCCCAGTCTCTGTTTTCTTCCCCATAAGCAACAAGGGTAGAATCTTTATAGAATCTATCAAGAACACTTTCAAAAATAGCGTCTCTAAACTGGAATACTTTGTTTTTAGAAACTTTTTTACCCTTATCATCATAAGCGCTTCTAATTTTCTTAGCTATTTTTTTACTTCTTGGATCCTCTCCTTTTTTAAGAAGAACATCTGGTGTAGTACCCCCTGCAAAGTTTTCCACTGTTTTGTTTTCAAACATTAAATCTGCAATCTCATTAGGATTTATTTCTAAATTCATTCTTGGAGAAATTTCATCATTTGTAGATAACTCAACTGCATGCTTAACATCTTTTTTAACTAAAGCAATAATACTATCAAGCTCTTTTTCATTTGCGATTTTTCCTTCAATTAACTCTTTTCTAAATGCAAGGATAGAATCTTGCTCTTGCCACATTTCTATTTCTTCTTTTGATCTATATGTTGAAGCATCAGAAGGAGAATGTCCTGAATATCTATAAGTTAATACCTCAAGTAAAACCGGACCTTTTCTCTTTTTAATGATTTCTCTTTTTCTTCTATAAGCATCAATTACAGCAAGAGGATTATATCCATCAACTCTTTCTGCGTGTAACTGGCTTGGGCTAACACCAGCACCAAGTCTAGCAACCATGCCATAAGCCATAGTCTCTCCACAAGTTTGCCCACCCATACCATATCCATTGTTAAATACATTAAATATGATTGGAAGCCCACCTTTATGGTCTTTGTCCCATAAAGTGTTATATTGATCCATTGCTGCAAAGTTCATCGCTTCATAAACAGGACCACAACCAATCGCCCCATCTCCACAGTTTGAAATTACCATACCATCTTTTTTGTTAACTCTTTTAAATAAAGCCGCCCCTGTTGCTATCCCTGCACTACCCCCTACAATCGCATTGTTTGGATATACTCCAAAAGGAATAAAGAAAGCATGCATAGAACCACCAAGACCTTTGTTAAATCCTGTTTTTCTAGCAAAAATTTCAGCAAGTGTTCCATAAAGTAAAAATTCTCTTGCTATATCTTTTATGCTTTTATACTCTGTATTATCCTTTACAGGTTTGTATGTCTCTCCCTCAAAAAAGCCTTCCATAATTTCAACTAAAGCTTCATCACTTAGCTTTTCAATAGAAGAAAGACCCTTTGCTAAAATCTCTCCATGACTTCTGTGAGAACCAAAAGTAAAGTCCTCTACTTCAAGATCAAAAGCTTGTCCAACATAAGCAGCCTCTTGACCTATCCCTAAATGAGCAGGCCCTGGGTGATTATAAGCTATCCCCTCATATTCTCCTGCTGTTTTAATTAGGTTTAACATAGTTTCGAATTCACGAATAAATAACATATCTCTATAAATTCTTAAAAACTCTTCCTTTGTGAAGTTTCCTACTTCATCTTTTACTTTCTTTTGATATACATTAACGGGAATATCTTCAAAAGAAATTTGACCTTTTTTTCTTACGTCTTCTGGATTAATTACAATACCTTTTGCCATTTTTTCCTCTCCTTATTTTCTTTTATTATATAGTAAAAATTACTTCTCTAATCATTTCACACACACTAGGATGTGGGAAAACAATTTTTTTAATTTCATCAATTGTAAGTTCTTTTTCAATCATAACCCCTGCTCCTATAATAAGCTCAGAGGCATAATTTGAAATTAAATGAACTCCTATTAATTTGTTCCATTTTTTATCAACAACAATTTTAATAATTCCATCCCCACCTTCGTTTTCTGCAATATATCTTCCTGAATATTTCATAGTAAGGCTTTTTACAATTACATCATACCCTTTTTCTTTTGCAGTTTCCTCAGTTTCTCCAACACTAGCAATCTCTGGGTTTGTATATATTACACTTGGAATAGCGCTATATTTCATTTTGTCTTTTTTCCCTAAAATGTTGTTTACAGCAACCTCCGCTTCCCTATAAGCAGTATGGGCTAACATACTTTTTCCATTTACATCCCCAACTGAAAACATAGAAGGAACATTTGTTTTCATCTTCTCATCAGCAATAAGTCTGCCTCTTTCCATGTGAGCATTCACACTCTCAAGACCAATATCCTTTGTATTAGGGCTTCTGCCAATACACATTAAAACTTTAGAAGCTTTTACACTTTCTATTTTTCCACCTTTTTCAAAGAAAACTTCACTATCCCTAACTTTTACAACTTTTGCTCCAAGCTGAAAAGTAACACCCTTTTTCTCATAATTTTTCTTTAAAATCTTTCCAATTTCAAAGTCAATCATTCCCCCAATTTTGTCCATCATCTCAACAACAGTTACTTTACTTCCTACACTATTAAAATAACTTGCCATCTCAAGACCAATAACCCCTCCCCCTATAATAGTAAGCTCTTTTGGAACTTCCATAATATTTAAAATTTCTTTGTTTGTAAGAACAAATCCACTTTTAAGACCTTCTACTACTCCTTCAATAGGAGGTGTAATAGAAGAAGAACCTGTGGCTACAATTAAATTCTTTCCTAAATATTTCTCTTCATTTGCCTTAATAACAAAATTTCCATTTTCCTTACCTAAAATCTTCCCCTGCCCCATAACTACTTCTACTTTAAGGCTTTTTAAAGAGTGAGAAATTCCTCCTGTTAGAGTGGATACAACTTTATCTTTTCTTTTTACTACTTTTTTATGATCTATAGAAATCTCTTTTGCTTCTACTCCATATTTATCCCCAAAAACTGCTCCATCATAAAGCTTTGCGCTATAAAGTAAAGTCTTTGTTGGAACACACCCCTCATTTAAACAAACCCCACCAATATGCTCTTTTTCAATTAATAATGTCTTTAACCCCTCATGAGCAGCTCTCTCACAAGCCAAATATCCCCCAGGACCTCCACCAAGTACAATTAAATCATATATCATTTTCTACTTCTCCTATTTTGCAAGTAATAAACTGAAATTTTCTAAATTTTTACATAAGCTTTGTAAGAATTTTGCAGCGTCTGCGCCATCTAAAGCCCTATGATCAAAGGTTAAAGATAAGTTCATAGCTTTGTAAGGTAAAACTACCCCATCAACAACTCTAATTTTATCTTCTATTGTGTTCACCCCTAAAATCCCAACTTGAGGTGGATTAATAACAGGTGTAAAGCTTTCTATTCCTAAAGAACCAAGGTTTGAAATTGTAAAGGTTGCTCCTGAAAGTAGGTCTGGGGAAATTCTTCCCTCTACTGCCATTGCCCCAATTTCTTTAGTTCTTAGTGAAATTTCATTAAGAGACATTTTATCTGCTCCAAATACTGTAGGAACTAATAATCCTCTACTTGTATCTACTGCCATTCCAAGGTTTACATGATTAAAGGCTCTAAGCTTTTCATCATCATAATGAGCGTTTAGAGTTTTAAAGTCTAATAACACCCTTGAAGATGCGTATAAAATAATATCATTAATTGTGATATTTCCTAACTTCATAGCCTCTTTATTTGCTTTTAACATTTTTCTATAAGAAAGTATATTTCCAACATCAAATGATGAATTAATAGTAAGCTGTGCCATATTTGAAAGAGAAGCATGCATAGATTTTGCAATTACTTTTCTTACATTTGAATGAGGAATATCTTCATAGTCTGGTTCAATAACAACTTCGTATGTTACTGTATCCCCTACTTCTTTTTCTTCACTATTTGATAGGGTATATCCTTTTTTAGACAGCTCCAAAATGTCTCTTTCGATAATTCTTCCATTTGGACCTGTTGGAACTGCTTTAGAAATATCAAGCTTTTGATTATCTAAAATTGTCTTTGCTCTTGGAGAAATTTTAATTTCCTCTCCTATATTAACAACTCCAGTGGAAATAGCCTTTTCTTCTACTACTACTTCTTCTATAGGCATTTTTTCTGGGCTACTTTCTTCTTCTTCTTCTCCCTTTGGAACAAATTCACTAAAGTCTTCCCCTTCGCTACCTATAACCATAACATTTTCAAGACAAGGTATATCGTCCCCCTCTTCAGCAAAAATAGCAAGAACTTTTCCACTTACCTTTGCTTCCTCTTCAAAAGATGCTTTATCTGTTTCGTATTCAAATAAAATATCTCCAATGTTTACTTCATCCCCTACCCCAACGCTGAAACTTGCAATAATACAACTTTCAACTGATTGACCTTGACGTGGCATAATTACAACTGTTGCCATTATAATCCTCCTAAAAATTATTATATTATTTACTTATAAACCACTAAATGTATCTTACTTTTCATCTCACAAGTGGCTATATTAAACATTAAACATAATTACCATTAATTAAATGTTGAAATTTTATTTAGATTTCCTTTATTTATAAATATATGCTACCTTTTAAATATAAAAGTTATTATATTGTATATATAATTAACAATAAATATTATACAAAAAAATATATAATATGTCAAAACATAATTATCTTTTGTACTAATTAAAATTATTTTTTTATAACTTAAACATAAAGATTTATTTTTAAATGAACTTATGATAAAATTATTATTTGATAATAATATAAATATTCACAAAATGAAAGGATTAAGAAATGTTTTATATTCAACTAATACTTGGTAAAATAATCGTTTTTCTAATAAAAATTATTGACAAAAATAGAGGAACTGACCTGCCTGGAAAAATAATACTTAAAATAAACAAAAAATTCCCTCTTGGTTTTAAGAGTATTGACTATGATAAAGTAGTATTTATAACAGGAACTAATGGAAAATCTACTACTACAAATATTGTTTCTCATGTAATAAAAGAAAGTAAAAAAAATGTTTTAGCAAATTTAGAAGGAGCAAATTTAATCGCAGGGATTACTACTTCCCTAATTAAAAATGCGAAGCTAAATGGAAGACTAAAAAGCGAATACTTTGTTTTTGAAATAGATGAAAGATCTCTTAAAGGGATATATGATGTAATTCCTGCTAAACATTTAGTAATTACAAACCTGCAAAAAGATCAGTCTCATAGAAATGGAGATCCTGATTTTATTTATAGAAAAGTAAAAGAAGTTGTAAATAACGATATGACCCTATACTTAAATAATGAAGAGCCAAGAAGTAAATCTTTCGAAGACTTTTCAAAAAATGTTAAGTATTATGGAGTAGATAAAAATGAATTTAGTAGAAAACATGATGGACCTTTAGACATCACTATGCCTTGTCCAAAGTGTAACCATAAAATTCATTTTGATTATTTTAATATTGATAATGTTGGAAAGTTTTCTTGCTTAAATTGTTCCTTTAAAAGTGAGGAAAATCTAAAACATTCCCTTAGTGATATTGACTTTGAGAAAGAAATCTTTAAATATGAAGGGGAGAACTTCTCCATGCCATATAATGTCCCATTTATGCTTTATAATTATTCTTTATGTATCTTACTTTGTGAAAATTTTGGAATTAGTAAAGAAGATATTAAAAAAGCATTCCAAACATTTATTAATGTTGGGGGAAGAATAGAAAATATTCGCTACAAAGGAAAATCCCTAAAATATATTAGGATTAAACAAGAAAACCCTGAAACTCTACAATCTGCTCTTGATATTGTTGCCGCTGATAAAAAAGAAAAAACCTTTATCTTAGGGCTATGTATTATAAAAGATGAACATCCTTTTTATACAAATACATTTTATGCCTATGATTGTAACTTTACTCCCCTTGTAAATTCAGGTATTAAAAAATACATCGCTTTTTCAAAGTATGTATCTTATGATACAGCTAACCGCTTTATATATGAGGGGGTTGATAGAAAAGATATCGCTACTTTAAACACTGATGATGTTAAGATTATATTAGATGAAGTGGACAAGGCTGGTTGTGATAATATTTATTTAATAACATGGCTTAAAACTTTTAATGATATTAAAAAATATGTTAAGGAAAATAATTTAGAAAATAAACCTATGGAGGAAAATAATGGATAATAAAATTACTTTAGCTTACCTATACCCTGATATATTAAACCTCCATGGAGATAAAGGAAATGTCTTAGCTTTTAAGAGGGTAGCTGGAATATTAGGCCTTGATATTGAAATTATTAGAATAGATAATTTAAATGAAAAACTTGATTTTTCAAAATATGATATTGTACTACTATCCCCTGGAGAACTTAAAGTCATGGAAAGTATTACTAAAAACTTTAATGATTATAAAGAAGATATTGATAAATTTATTGAAGATGAAAAATATTTTATTACAATTGGAACTACAGGAAGTATTTTATCAAAAGAAATAATATTTGAAGATAAAAGAAAAATTAAAGGGCTAAATTACTTTGATATGATAGCAAAGGAAAGGTCTTTTATATATGGAGATGATATTCTCTTTAAAACAAATATAGAAAAAAATCCTATGGAAATCTGTGCTTGTCAAATTGACTGTATAGATATAAATTACACTGGGGAAGTAACTCCTTTTGGAGAAGTTATTTATGGAAGTGGAAACGACTCTACAAACAAAGAGGGGGCAAGATATAAAAACCTGATTTATACTAATGCTCTAGGTCCTGTATTTATTAAAAACCCATGGCTTACTAAGGAAATTCTCTTAGATATTGCATCTAAAAAAGGTATTCCTGTGTTAAATTCAAATACAGACTTTTCCTTAGAAGAAAACTCTATGAATGCAATAAAAGAGTTTATAAACAAAAAGGTAAAATAAGGAGCAAACTTATGCCTAGATTTTTTTCAGATAATATTATCGATGATAAGATATTTTTTACTAAAGAAGATGCTATCCATATCACAAAATCTCTTAGAATGAAAGAGGGCGAAGAAATTATCATTTGTGATGAAAAAGGTAAAGACTATCACTGTAAGCTAGCTATCGATAGTGAAGATATTTATGGAAAAATATTTAAAGTAGTTGATAATGACACAGAAACAAAAGTGAAAATCACCCTATACCAAGCCTTAGCTAAGGGGGATAAAATGGACTTTATTATCCAAAAGGCAGTAGAGCTAGGAGCTGAAAAAATCATCCCCTTTGTAAGTAGCAGGTGTATTGCCAGGGAGAAAAAAGAAAATGCTAGTAAAAAACTAGCTAGATATAACAAAATTGCCCTTGAAGCAAGCAAGCAGTCATCTAGAGGAATTATCCCAAAAGTTATGGCTACCCTGCCTTTTGAGAAGGCTTTAACTGAGGCAAAAAACTATGATATGTCATTTATATGCTATGAAAATGGTGGGGATAAACTCTCTTCTTTTAGTTATGAAGGTGTAAAAAATATTTGTATCTTTATAGGTAGCGAAGGGGGCTTTTCAAAAGAAGAAATTGACCTTGCGAATAAACATGGAAGCAAAAATATTTCTTTAGGAAAACGTATTTTAAGATGCGAAACTGCCTCTATAGTAGCCCTTTCTTCTCTTTTAACTATCCTTGATGAAATATAACCTTGACACAGTTTTCATTATATGGTAATATTTCATGGTAATAAGTGTTACGAAGACACTAAAAATGAGAACAAAATATATAAATTAAATACAAAAAGCAAATGATGTTACGAAAACATCTAAGAAAAATAATTGCGCCACGAAGGTAAATGAAGTTTATTTTCGTGGTTTTTTTAAGGAGTTTTTTATGAAAGTTAATACACAAAAATTAATTTTAACATCTTTTTTTATTGTCTTAAGTCTATTACTACCTAGTTTATTTCACTTCGTTGGGTTTTTAGGACCTGTTTTCCTACCAATGCATTTACCGGTTTTAATATGTGGATTTATCTGTGGTAAAAAATATGGTTTAATATGTGGCCTTATTAGCCCACTTTTATCTTCATTCCTAACAGGAATGCCTGTACTTTTCCCTATGGCCTTTACTATGATGTTTGAGCTTGGAACTTATGGGTTCTTATCAGGTTTACTATATGAAAAGTTTAATGTATATGTATCTTTAATAGGGGCTATGGTAGCAGGAAGAATTATGAGTGGTATAGCAAGTACAATCTTACTAGGACTTGCTAGTAAGCCTTATACATTCGAGGCTTTTATTCAAAGCGCGTTAATAACAAGCCTGCCAGGAATTGTTCTTCAAATCGTTCTTGTTCCTATGGTTATTTTAATATTAGATAAATACTCTCTAAGTAAAGCTAGCGCTTAGAAAGTCCTTATTAAACAATAGACAATAAACAAAAACTACCACTATCAAAAAATTGATAGTGGTAGTTTTATTTTGTACATATTATTATCGTACTTTTATTCATATTTGCACAAGGTAGACACATAATGTAATATAATCACCTTAGCTATTCTTTACTTTCGTATATCCACTCACCAGTTTGTAAATCTATAAATTTTTCTAGCTTAACTTCCCCTTGAAAATTTTTTCCATACTCCCTATTCCTTGTTTGATTATCTAACTTAAATGGAATGTTGAAAAGTTTTCCTGTTTTTGTTTTCCTTATTAGCTTATTTTCAATGAAAAAATTTATAACAGCCTTGTGTGCTTTAATATCATCTACTTCTATATAGAAACAAGCCACACCCTCATTTGCGTCAGTATGTTTACACTGAACTACAATATTATTTTCAATAGCCTTTTGGCATACTTCACTGGCGTATTCTTTGCTACTGAAGAAGTACATCCATTTTCCACACTTTTGTTTATCAAGACTTCCACAGTTGTCTTCCTTTAAATAAAATACCCAACCACCTAGATTTAAAATTTCCACTGTAAAACCTCCTGTGTTTATTATATTAAGAACCTTTGATAAATCATAACATAAAAAAAACAATATCTCAAATTCATTTAAAGAAGAAAAACAGAGGTATACACTAATGGAAATTTTATTAATTAATTTTTATAACAAATAGTAATATAAGTAGTAAATATAATAGGCTTTTACCCCTCGTTTTGCTAAAAAAGGGGTATTCCCCGTTCTTTTGCTATCAAAAGAAGGACTATTTTCTTTTCTTATAAAAGAAAGCTTATATAAAAAAAAGAATGGCTCTTGCCATTCCTCTTCCTTATAAACTTTTAAATTCATTCCTAAAAAACTCAATTAAATCATTAATATATTCACTAATTGATTTATCCCCTGCTCCAAGAACATAAGCATTACACCTATTCATAGGGATAAGAACTTTTTTTGCGCTACTAGTTGAAATAGCCTGAGCCATTTTAGGACTTAGCTCTCCAGCTAGAGAATTTCCTAAAACAATTCCCATTCCTCCAACTATATAGTCACTCTTACTTGCGTTATAAATTACAGCATTTTCTCCTGTAGCAGCCTCTGTTGCTCCAGCCTTGTCCATAGCCATTGTAGCAAAGTGGTTTGTACCGACAGCTGTGATTTTAACACCAAAGTTTTCCTTTGCTAATCTTTCCACTATCGTACTTCCAATCCCTCCACCTTTACCATCTACAATTAATATATTTATCATATTAAATCCACCTCGTTATTTAATTTTTTTATTGTGCTTCTTAACCATATCACACTTATAGCTACAGAAATGATTTCTGAGATGAAAAATGCATACCAAAAATAATCAAGGCCTAAGAAAGTTCCAAGAATATATGCTGCTGGCAGTAAGATTATAAGTTGCCTTAAAAGAGAAATAACAAAGCTTTTATATCCTTGTCCAAGGGCTTGAAAAAATACACTTGACATAATCCCAATAGCCGCAAAAATAAATCCAACACTAATTTTTCTAAAAGCTCCAACCCCTATTTCAATCATAGAATCTGTAGCATTAAACATTCCAAGTAAAACTTCAGGGAATACAAAGAATATAAAAGTTCCAACAGCCATAATCCCAATTGCTATAATAAAGGAAACTTTTAGCGCTTTATACACTCTATCCATTTTCTTCGCCCCATAATTATACCCCATAACAGGCATCGCCCCTTGGGTTAAGCCAAATATAGGCATAAAAATGAAAGATTGTAACTTATAATAAATCCCTAGAACATTGACAGCATCTAGAGAAAATATTGCAAGAATTTTATTAAGACCTGTAATTAATAAACTAGCCATAGCCTGCATAGCTATTGCAGGAAATCCAACTATAAAAATCGATTTTACAATTTGAGGGTCATATTTGAACTTTAATAAGTCCACCTTTACATGATGTTCTTTTTTATATAAAACATATAAAATGTAAATACCTGAAATTATTTGTCCTGTAACTGTTGCAATAGCTGCTCCAGCTACACCTAACCTTGGAAATCCAAAAAGACCAAAAATTAAAATTGGGTCTAGGATAATATTAATAACTGCTCCTAGTATTTGTGTCGTCATTGGGGTAATCATATCCCCTGTAGCCTGTAAAATTTTAGGCCCGATTCCACAGATCATAAGACCAATAGAACACACTAAGTTAATTACTAAATACTGAACTCCCATATCAATTACAACTTGATTAGTCGTAAACATCTCCATATATGTTCTACTAAACAATATCCCAACAATAGCAAAGATAATCCCAAAAACAAAGGAAATAATAAGTCCATGATTTGCCGTGCTATCTGCTTTTTTCTGTTCTTTTGCTCCCAGTAGTCTTGAGATTAAAGAATTAACCCCAACCCCTGTTCCCATTCCTACAGCAATTAACAAAGTTTGCATAGGAAAGGCTAAAGATACAGCACTAAGAGCCTCAGAAGAATACTGAGCCACAAAAATACTATCTACAATGTTGTATAATGCCTGTATTAACATAGAAAACATAGAGGGAATGGACATTACTAAAATTAAAGTAGATACTCTATCTACTCCCATTTTGTTTTCTTTATTTACTAAATTTTCATTACTTATTTCTGACATATATTACTCCTACATATAAAAAAACTTTACAAAGTAAAATTTCTTTATTATCTATTTTTATCCAGTCTATCAATTCTATCACAAATATAAAAAATATCAAGGTTTTCACAAATTTTCCTTACTAATAAAAAAATATTGAGCTAATATAACTCAATATTTTTACTTACTATAATCTAAAATATTTTTTCTTGCTTTAACAAGTTCTATTTGATTTTCTAAAAGTTTATTTTGTAAATCATTAATGGATCTTCTGCTTTTTTCTATTTCCCCTCGCATAGAGGTAAACTTGTCTTTATATTCCTCAAGTAAATCTTTAAGCTCTCCATTTTCTATTAAAAGTCTTTCATATTTAATTTGCATAGACATTCTTTTAGCTTCATTAGATTCAGCTTCTTCTAAGGCACTAACAAGCTTTTGTTTATATTCACTAATAAGTTCTAAATCTTCTTTGTTTTGTCTTAAAAAATCCACTTCGTCTCTAAGCTTAAATAATTCTTCACATACATTTAGGCAAGCAAAAACACTAGCAGTGTAAGGTGTCATCTTTGGATTTGTCTTTTTAGTATCTCTAATAAGATTATCCACAAAAGATGCAACTTGTGTAACTCTGCTATCATCATTATCGGTTATTACTGAGTATTTTCCCCCCAGTATGTCAACTGATATTCTTTTTTTGTTTTCTGGTAAATCACTCATAATCTCACCCTTGTTGTACTTTATAATATATATAATAACACAAATATTATAAATATAACAAATATTATTTACTTATTAATGAAAAATAATATGATTATTATTGTTTTTTTTTAATATTTATAAAAAAAGCTAAATTCTTTATAATTTTTTCATAATATCATCTAAAATAGCGACTGCTTTTTCAATTTCCTCTTTTGAAATAGTTAAAGGAGGAACAAATCTAATAACATTTACCCCTGAATTTACAAGAAGTAAACCTTTGTCCATTGCTTCTTTTATAATATCCCCTACTGGAAAAGTAAGCTCCATTCCAAGCATTAACCCTACTCCTCTTACTTCTTTAATAAAAGAATATTTTTCTCTTAAGGCATTTAAGCTATCCTTTAGTAAAGCCCCCATATTTTGAACATTTTCTAAAATACCCTCGTTTATTATTTTATTTACTGTATATAAAGCGGCACTAGTTGCAATAGGATTTCCTCCAAAAGTAGAAGCGTGGTTTCCTGGCTCAAAGGCAGGAGCTTTTTCTTTGTTTACTAACAAGGCTCCACAAACAATTCCTCCAGCTACTCCTTTTGCAATAGCTACTACATCAGGAACAACACTGTAATATTCACAGGCGAATAATTTCCCCGTTCTACCTACTCCACACTGAACTTCATCAAATATTAAAACAATATCTTTTTCATCACAAAGCCTTCTTACTTCCCTTAAATACTCTTCACTCCCTGGTTTTATTCCACCTTCCCCTTGTATAGGCTCTAAAATAACAGCGCAGGTATTATCATCAATTTCATTTTTTAAAGCCTCAATATCCATAAATGGAATATGGA
>CAYJAA010000006.1:39454-41380 GCA_964368185.1 uncultured Lachnospiraceae bacterium
ACTACATCTTCTAGCATAGGCCCTAAATTTTCTTGATATTTCTTTTGCCCTGTAACACTAACAGCCCCAAAAGTTCTTCCGTGGAAAGAATCATTCATGGCGATAATCTTACTCTCACCACCTCTAAACTTACTTGCATACATTCTAGCAAGCTTTAAACTTCCCTCTACTGCCTCAGCTCCACTGTTACAAAAAAAGACTTTGTCAAAAGAAGAATTTTCTACTAAAATTTCACTAGCCTCTATTAGAGGCTTTGTATAATATAAATTAGAAACATGAAATAATTTATCTATTTGATTTTTTAATGTATCATTTAAACCCTTGTCGTTATATCCAAGGGAGTTTACTGCAATCCCAGCCACAAAGTCTAAATACTCTTTCCCATTAGTATCATACAAATAACATCCACTACCTTTTTCAAAGATAATATCAAATCTATTATATGTCTTTAAAATATGCTCTTTACTTTTTTCAATTAATTTATCCATTTTTTTCCTACCCTTTTATTGTTGTACCCATGCTACAATCTGTAAACATCTCAAGAACAAGAGAGTTTTCTTTTGTTCCATTAATAATATGAACACCCTCTACCCCATTTAATACAGTTTCCTTTGCGCAGTTAATCTTAGGAATCATTCCCCCACTAATTGTACCACTTTTTATTAAGTCTTCTACTTCACTTATATTAATTTTACTTATTACATTTCCCTCTTTGTCTAAAACCCCATCGATATCACTCATGAAAATAAGTTTTTCACACTTTAAGCTACTAGCAATAGCACTTGCTGCAAAGTCTGCGTTAATATTATAAAAGTTCCCCTCTTTGTCTGTTCCAATTGGAGCAATAACAGGAATATAATCTTCACTAATTAGCTTTTCAAGGGCATTATTATTTACATGATTAATATAACCTACATACCCTAAATCAACATTATCTTTTATATATTTTTCACAAGAAAATAAATTTCCATCAACTCCACAAAGTCCAATAGCCTTAGTATCTTCTTTTGAAAATAAACCTACAATGTCTTTGTTTACCTTACCACATAAAACCATTTTTACAATATCCATAACTTCTTTTGTGGTATATCTAAGTCCATTTATAAACTTAGCCTCTATCCCAAATTTTTCTAAGGTAGTGTTAATATCCTTACCCCCTCCATGAACTATAACAGGATTAATCCCAATTGACTTCATAAAAACAATATTTTCAATCACTGCTTTTTTAAGCCCTTCATCTGTCATAGCTGCGCCACCGTATTTTATAACAACAGTTTTTTTATTAAACTTTTTTATATAAGGAAGGGATTTTAATAAAATATTTGCATCTTTAATATATTTTTCCACTAACTTCTATACTCTCCATTAATCTTAACATATTCATAACTTAAGTCACATCCCCAACCTGTAGCCTCTTCACTACCTATATTCATATAAATATCAATATCTATTTCTACTTGTTGTAAAATTTTAAGGGCATACTCTTCATCAAAATTCGTAGGAACCCCCTTAGCATATACTTCAATTTCTCCACTGCTACTTTTAAATTTTAAAGTTACTTTGTTTGGATCAAAAGAAACAGAAGAATATCCCATAGCGCAAAGCACCCTACCCCAGTTAGCATCTTCTCCAAAAAAGGCTGTTTTTACTAAGGAAGAACATACAACTGACTTTGCTAGCTTTCTAGCATCCTCCTTTGTTTTTGCTCCATATACATTTACACTTAAAAACTTCGTAGCCCCCTCCCCATCTTTTACAATTTGGGTTGCTAGATGTTTATTCACAAAGAAAAATGCTTCTTTAAATACTTCATAATCTTTGTGATCTTTGGTGATTTCCTTATTTCCTGCCATTCCATTACTAAGGGCTATAACACTATCATTTGTGCTAGTATCTCCATCTACAGAAATCATATTATATGTGGCT
>CAYJAA010000007.1:0-809 GCA_964368185.1 uncultured Lachnospiraceae bacterium
TAGAAAAAAAACAAACACCAAATAAGGTTATTGTAAATGTTAAAGACATTGAGGGGATTATACCTATTATTAAGCAGTGTGCTACATACATTAGAAATAGATATTCAGAACACTTTCTTTGTGAGGTTATAGCAAACTTTAAAGTTATATCCTATGAAAATGATACTTTGACTGTTTTTCCAAAGGACTATGTTACCATTATGGATACATTTGGGCTACTTAATGGTCAGGAGCTATTTAAAAAAACCCTACTTGAAAAAACAGGAAAAGATATTAATGTAATATATTTAGATAAAGATGTAGATGTTGTATATAAAGAAGATAGCTCTACTAAAGTAGAAAAAGAAGACTTAAAGACTTTGGATGAAAAAAGTAAAACCCATGTAAAAATAGAAGATACGACTAAAGAAGAAATTGTAGAGGGTTTTGAGAGTGGAGAAATATCCTTAGAAGGCTTTGAGGAAATTGATGATAGCTCAGGGGACTATAGTGATGTTTCAAGTCATTATACTGAAGACTCACAAGGTTATGATGAAGACTATTTTAATAGTTTAGTAGACTATGATGAATAAATAAAATATAAAAAAATAAAACACAAATAAGAGGTGATAAAATGGGAAAAGGAAGAAATAAAATGCCTATGGGAATGGGTGGAAATATGGCAGGGATGATGAAACAAGTTCAAAAAATGCAAGAAGATATGGAGCGTATCAAAAAAGAAATAGATGAAACAATTTTTGAGGGAAGTAGCGCTTCTGGTGGGATTGTAGCAAAGGTAAGTGGGGAAAAAGTTTTAAAGCAAATTACTA
>CAYJAA010000007.1:819-15051 GCA_964368185.1 uncultured Lachnospiraceae bacterium
TTTTAGTTCCTGAAGACAGCGAAATTATCAGCGATATGATTGTTATTGCTGTTAATGAAGCAATTAAAAAAGCAGAGGACACATCAAATGAAAAATTAGGAGCTCTTACAGGAGGGCTTAATATCCCAGGTCTATAATATGAGTGAATATTCAAAACCAATCGCTAACTTAATAAAAGAACTATCAAAGCTACCTGGAATTGGAAGAAAAACTGCTTCTAGGCTAGCTTATCACATACTAAACACAAATAGTAATGATGTGAAAAACTTAGCTGAGGCAATTGTTATTGCAAAAAAAGAAGTTAAATTTTGCTCTGTTTGCTATAACCTTACAGATGTTGATCCATGCAGTATTTGTACCAATGAAAAAAGAGATAAAAGTATTATTTGCGTTGTTGCAGAGGCTAAAGATGTGGTAGCTATTGAAAAAACCAGAGAATTTAAAGGTCTTTATCATGTTCTTGGTGGTGTAATCTCCCCTATGGATAATATTATGATGGAAGATATAAAAATAAAAGAGCTTATTAGCAAAATTGGAAATAGCTCAGTTAAAGAAGTTATCTTAGCAACAAGCTTAAATATCGAAGGGGAGACTACGGCTATGGTAATTAAAAAGCTACTAACTCCTTTTAATCTTAAAGTTACTAGAATTGCAAAAGGGATTCCTATGGGCTCAGACCTTGAGTATGCTGATGAGGCTACCCTTGCCAGCGCCTTAATTGGAAGAAATGATATGGAGTAGGCTTTACAAAAATCTTTTCATAAAGAAATAAGCTTATCATAAATCAAAACCAACTGAATAAAGTATTTAGGGGCTATCAAAATATTATATAATATTTTGATAGCCCCCTTTTTTGTTTATAAGAAGCTATGTTAAGGGTAAACATTAAGTTTTGAATTTTATTTGCGAAAAAAAATTGTTGGTATATTGATGTTTTTTGACTTTAATGCTATGATAAATATTATCAAACATAAAAAAGGGATAATAAATAATATAGCTAAAATTCCATACATATGAAAAGTATCGTAAGTTAGAAAAAATACTCTTACCCCTGTTGAAAAAGCATATTTAGACACCATGAAAAATACTCAAAAAAAATAGAGAGGAAGTAATTTGCTGTGGATTTAATTAATAAATTAGTTTTACACAAAGTTTTTGGAGAAGGAAATATCGTTGAGCAAAGCAATAACTATATTGCAATTTTATTTAATGTCGGAAAGAAAAAGTTTGTTTATCCTGATTCTTTTAACGGTTTTATTAGATTTAAGGATGAATTGATACAAAAGGAAGTAATGCAAATAATAGATGAGCAGCATAAGGAAAAGGAACAAATTAGATTAAAAAAAGAACAAGAGCATAGAAAAAAGCAAGAGCTTTTAACTCAAAAAAACACAACCAAGAAAGTGACTAATAGAACAAAAACTAAAATCTATCCTCGATATAATATAGCATTTAAATGCAATTATTGTGATGGTGGTAAATCTGATTACAATGTAGGATTTAATGGAGTTTGTAGCAAAGAGTTAATTAAAAACAACATAGAAATAGAGCAGAGAACTTGGTGTAGTTCTAATGATTGCCCTTGTAATAAATATCACAATAGTCAAATACATTATGAACACCTAAATGAAATGTTTAATAATGGAACTATGATTTGTTATGAATGCACTATGCTGAAAGATTGGAAGGCAAGTGCTGGAATGGTTTTGACAGGACAGCGAAAAGGAACTCCAATGAAACTAAATCAAGTACAAACAAATAGCCTTTGTGTATTAACAACACGAAATCCTGAATCTGAAGAAGCAAATAGGTATATTTTCGCCGTTTTTCTTGTTGATGAAACTTATGAGGGAGATAACAAAGATGAGGGTTATGTGAGCACTACATCAAAATACAAACTAAAGCTATCTCCTGCTGAAGCAGAGAAAATGTTGTTTTGGAATTACCACAAAAATGCAAATGATCCTGAGAACATAAGATGGAGTTCAGGACTTCATAGATATTTTGAAGATGAACAAGCAGTGCAAATTTTAAGAGATATCGCAAGCCTTAAACATGGAACTGATGACAGTGAACTTGCAATCGAATTTCTAGATTATTTTTGCAAAATAAACGGATTTAACATTGAAGATGCTAGCGAACCAAGTGGTTCACTAACATTAGTTTAAATGGGAGGAGTTATAATAGACAATATCCCCTATAAAATGTGGACAGGATTTTATTAAAATTTTTAAATAGCTTATCTTGGCAATTGTACCAAACAACTCCATAAAAACAAAGGCAGATATCCAAAGCTATCTGCCTCATACATAAATCTTACTGCATTTCTTTTTTATTCTTTTTAATATCCTTTAGTGGAGTATGGCTACCGTCTTTTTCTTCAATGATAATACTCTCCATAGTATTAGAAAAATTTCGTCTTACATTAGAAAGATAAGCTTTATAAAGTTCTTTTTGCTCTTTAAGCTCTTCCTCTGTTAGCCCGACACTCTTTTTCTTTTTTGCAAGTTCATTAATTCTATCAATATCTATTTTTGCCATGTTACTCTATCTCCTGAACAAGCTGCAAACAAAGCTCTTCAAGTTGTTCTTCTCCTGCCATAGCTGGAGCTCCTGTCATTAAACAACTATGATTTTGAGTTTTAGGGAAAGCAATAACATCTTTAATATTTTCTGTTTTTGTAAGTAACATAATAAGTCTATCAAGACCAAAGGCAATTCCCCCATGAGGAGGTGTTCCATATTTTAGAGCCTCTAATAAAAATCCAAATTTAGCCTTTGCTTGCTCATCATTAAAGCCAAGACAAGAGAATACTTTATTTTGAATATCACTAGAGTGAATTCTAATACTTCCCCCTCCAAGCTCAACCCCGTTTACTACAAGGTCGTAAGCTTTAGCTTTTACTTTGTCTTTATCTGTTTCTAGTAGTGGAAGGTCTTCATCTTTTATTGCTGTAAATGGGTGGTGCATAGCAGTATATCTTTTTTCATTCTCATCATATTCAAACATAGGAAAGTCCACTACCCATAAGAATTCATACCCCTCTTTTACTTTAAGATTTGTTTTCTTTGCAATATGAAGTCTTAAGTTTCCAAGGCTGTCAAATACTACTTTGTCTTTATCAGCAACAATAAAGATAATATCTCCATTTTCTGCCTTTGTCTGCTTAAGAACAGCGTCTATTTCTTCCTTTGATAAAAACTTTGTAATTTGAGATTTTATATTTCCATCATTTTCAATTTCTATCCAAGCAAGACCTTTTGCTCCATAATTTTTTACATATTCAACTAAAGCATCAATATCTCTTCTTGAGAAAATAGAAGATGTGTTTTTTGCATTAATAGCTCTAACGCTACCACCATTTTTTATTGGAGAAGAAAATACTTTAAACTCACAAGATTTTAAATCCTCACTTAAGTCCACTAGCTCCATATCAAATCTAGTGTCAGGTTTATCGCTACCATATCTATTCATCGCTTCTTCATAAGTCATTTTCTTAATTGGTTGTGGGATATCATAGTCAATAACTTCTTTGAAAACTTTTGATACTAAAGCTTCATTAATATTCATAATGTCTTCTTCAGAAACAAAACTCATCTCAATATCTATTTGGGTAAATTCTGGTTGTCTATCTTGTCTTAAATCTTCATCTCTAAAACATTTTACAATTTGGTAATATCTATCCATCCCTGAAATCATTAAGATTTGTTTGAAAATTTGTGGTGACTGAGGTAGTGCAAAAAAATTTTTTTGCCTAACTCTACTAGGAACTAAAAAGTCCCTTGCTCCCTCTGGGGTTGGTTTTGTTAAAAATGGTGTTTCTATTTCTAAAAATCCATTTTCATTTAAAAAGTTTCTAACAATTCCTGCTGTCTTAGCTCTCACCATCAACTTTTCTTGTAATGAAGGTTTTCTAAGATCAAGATATCTATATTCTAGTCTTGTCGCCTCATTTGTATTGTCGCTATCATCAATATAAATAGGAGTAGTCTCTGCTTTATCTAAAATTTCAACACTATCTACCTTAACTTCAATTTCTCCAGTTTTAATAGCAGGATTAATATTTTCTTTATCTCTTAAAATAACTTCCCCTTCTACTTTTAAAACATATTCCCCTCTAATTTCCTCAAAAGCGTTAAATATTTCTTTGTTTACTTCAGTATTAGCAACAAGCTGCATAATACCGCTTCTATCCCTTAGGTGAATAAAAATAACTCCCCCTAAATCTCTTCTTCTTTGTACCCAACCGCAAAGGCTTACCCTGCTGCCTATATTTTCTTTTGTTAAATCTGAGCACATATGGCTTCTATATGATGTTTTCATTTCTTTTCTCCCTATACAATATATTTTCCAATATCTTCTATTTTTATATTTTCTTGCTCTTTTGTTTCCATGTTTCTAAGGAGCACTTCTCCCTTTGCTACCTCATCTTCTCCAATAATAGCAGTATATTTTGCATTAATTTTATTTGCATATTTCATTTGTGCCTTTAAGCTTTTGTTCATATTATCCATTTCTACTTTAATGCCTTCTTTTATAAGGCTAGTTAGCATCTCAAAAGCTAAATATCTTCCCTCTTCTAAGAGCGGGGCAATATATAAAGTAACACTAGAAGAAGTATCTTTTACTAAACCTTGCTCTTTCATAATCATAACAAGTCTTTCAATACCAAGCCCAAAACCAATTCCTGGAGTGTCACTTCCTCCTAGCATTTTTACAAGGCCGTTATATCTTCCCCCACCACAAACTGTCCCTTGAGAACCTAGTTCTTTTGAAACAAATTCAAAGGCTGTTTGGGTGTAATAATCAAGACCTCTTACAATTTTTGGGTCTACTTCATAGGCTACTTTTCCTGTGTTTAAATATTTTTTCACCTCTTCGAAATGAGTTTCACATTCCTCACACAAGTGATCTATCATTAAAGGAGCGCCTTTTATAATTTCCTTACAAGTATCCACTTTACAGTCTAAAACTCTCATCGGATTTTTTTCAAGCCTATTTTTACAATCATAACAAAGATTTTCTTCATCTTTTTTAAGAAAGTCTCTTAGTTTTTCATAATAAACACTTCTACACTCTGGACAACCTACACTATTTATTTTAAGGGTTAGATTTTTAACACCTAGTTTTTTAAAAAATAAATCTGCTAAGAAAATAACTTGTCCATCTATGCTAGCATCCTTTGAGCCAATTGCTTCAACTCCAAATTGATGAAACTGTCTAAGTCTTCCTTTTTGAGGATTTTCACACCTAAAACAACTGGTAATATAAAATAATTTGCTAACAGGTGTATTAGCCCCTAGGGAGTGTTCAATATAGGCTCTAATAACACTACTAGTTCCCTCTGGCTTTAGAGAAAAGTCATCTTTGCCCTTATGTTTTAGCCCATACATCTCTTTGTTTACAATATCTGTTGTATCCCCTACCCCTCTACTAAAAACACTTGTATGCTCAAAGCTAGGAGTCCTAATTTCATGAAAAGAAAGACTATCACAAACTTCTCTAATCACATCTTCTATATATCTCCAAATTAAAACTTCTTGCCCCACTATATCCTTTGTTCCCTTTGGAGCAAATATTTTATTTCCCATAACTTTCTCCTTACATAATAAATATAAAAAAACCTAACATCACAAATAAATGATGTTAGGGACGAATTCAAATCGCGGTACCACCCTACTTGGTAAAAATACCCTCTTTAAGTTTTAACGCAAACCCTACGCACAAGGCTAATACTACTTCACCTTGCAAGCTCCAAGTGTTCTTTCACTATAAATTTATCTAAAAGATGATTTCAGCTATTTCATCTTCTCTCTTGTAGCAATTTATACCTACTTTTCTCTTCATAGCCTTTTGATAAATATCTTTAATATTATAAGGTTTATTAACATTTATGTCAATAGTTATAACGCCTTATTTACAAGTATTATACACTTTCTTTTGACTATATATATCCTTTTTTGTTATAATGAAAAAAAGGTTAGGATAAAAGAATGAAAGAAATTATAATATCTAAAAATTATGAAAATATGAGGCTTGATAGATACATAGGAAAGGTTACAACCCTTTCTAAGGTTAGTAGCCAAAAACTAATTCGAAAAAAAAATATTAAAGTAAATGGAAAAAAAGCTGAGGCAAATTATCACTTACTAGAAAATGATGTAGTAAGACTATATTTAGATGATAAATATTTTATAAAAGAAGAAGTACTTCCTAAAAAACACCACAAAGACTTTAATATTATTTATGAAAATGAAAATATTATTATAATAAATAAAAAAGCAAACTTACTTTCTCAAGGGGATAAATCAGGGGAAGCTTCAGTTGTGGATATGTTAAGAGACTACCTTGGAAGTAGGGAGTGCGGAATTATTACAAGACTTGATAGAAATACTTCAGGGCTAGTAATTTGCGGAAAAAATAGAAGAAGTTTAATGATTTTAAATAAGCTATCAAAAGAAAATAAAATAAATAAAGAATATAAAGCCCTTGTTCATGGTGCCTTTAATCAAGAAGGGGAAATAACTCACTTTGGGAAAAAGGATGAAGAACAAGGTAAGCTTCTTTTGTTTGACTTAGGTAGGGAGGGCTTATTTAATGTAGAGTCCTCCTTTGAAATTTTAAAAAAATATAAGGATTTTACCCTTTTAAAGGTAGCTTTAATAACAGGAAGATTTCATCAAATTAGAGCTCAATTAAACCATATGGGCTTTAGTATTTTAGGAGATAGAAAGTATAATGATTTTTCTAAAAAAAGTAGTCTGACTTCTAATAGACAGTTTTTACAGTGTTATAAAATAAATATTTCCCTTGATGAAGTGAGTAAAGAAATTATAAAAAACGACCTTACTATAACAATACCTCTAGATGATGATCTTAAGCTTTTAACAGATAAATTAACCTTGCATTAAACTACTTCATAAGTTATAATCAATGTATATATAAACATAGGAGAGTAAGTATGTATAAATTAGTCGCAATTGACATTGATGGAACGCTGTTAAATTCAAAAAAAGAATTAACACCAAGTGTAAAAAAGGCAGTAGAAGATTCAGTAGAAAAAGGGTGCATGATAATACTATGCTCCGGAAGAAGCCCCCTAACTTTAGGTGTGGTAAAGGATATGTTTAAATTTGATATGCCTTTTGCATGTTACAATGGTGGACTTGTATTAAAAGGGAAAAGTGGGGAAGTTTTATATAAAAAACCTCTTAGTAAAAAAGAGGGGATATTTATTTTACAAGAAGCTAAAAAAAGAAATATCTCTGTTAACTTTTGGACTATGGAGGGAGAATATGCTACTACTACATGGAGTAAGTACGCTGATGAATATATGGAAATAGCTCACTATACAAAACAGCCTACTTATATTGATAATAATCCTGAAATATTAGATGAAGAAATTGCTAAAATGATGTGGCATGATACAAAGGAAAATATTGAAGATTTAATGAAAGAATGTGAAACAATAATGGAGGGTAGAGACATTAGCTATGCTACTTCTCAACCAATATTTATAGAATTCACAGATATTTTAGCTAATAAAGCTGCTGCTATAGAAAATATTTGTGAAAAATTTAATATCAAACAAAGTGAAACTATCGCTATTGGAGACGGACTAAATGATATTCCTATGATTAAACATGCTGGCCTTGGGGTAGCAATGGGAAATGGGAAAGACATTGTAAAACAAAGTGCTAATATAACTGCCCCAACCAATGATGAAGATGGGGTAGCTTTTATACTAAACAAATATGTTTTAGGAGAGTAGTATGGAAGATAAACTTTCCATTAAGGAATTTTGTGAGAAGCTAGATTGTGATTTGTTATATGATAACAACCAAGCATATATCGACCTTGCAACACCTTATGTAAGCAGACCTGGAATGCAATTAACAGGTTATTTTTAACATTTTGATAATGATAGAATTCAAATAATAGGAAGAACAGAATCCTCATATTTAGAGAATTTACCTGAGCATATAAGGATTTCTAGACTTAGAGAATTATTTAAAAGAGATATCCCTTGCATAATGCTAACTAGCGGGGTTTTAAATCACGAAGACTATATAAAAGCTGCAAAGGAAGAATCTAGGATTCTTATTGCCAGTAAATATACTACAAATAAAACTATTAATAGAGCCGTAAGGTTTTTAGATGATTTATTTGCTCCAAAGAAAAATCTTCATGGGGTATTAGTGGAGGTTACTGGAGTTGGGATTTTAGTTAGAGGGGAAAGTGGTGTTGGAAAAAGTGAAGTTGCCTTAGAGCTTATAAAAAGAGGCCACAGACTTGTGGCTGATGATCTTGTAAGCGTTAAAAGGATATCAGAAGAAAAACTCCTTGGATATTGTCCTGAGGTCTTAAAACACTTTATGGAAATTAGAGGGGTTGGGATTATAGACATTAGAGCCTTGTATGGTATGGGGGCTATAAAAGAAGATGTTGAAATAGACGTTGTAGTTAACTTAGAAAAATGGAAAGAAAATAAATATTATGAAAGACTTGGCATTGATGAGGTTAAGACTAATATACTAGGGGTAAATGTTACAGAGCTTATTTTACCTGTAATGCCAGGAAGAAATATGGCTGTTATTATTGAAACAGTTGCAAGAAACTATAGGGTTACCCAAATGGATTATCATCCAGGAGAAGTTTTTTGTGAAAAAGTAAAGCTAGCCAACGAAGAATTATATAAAAACAGTGACCATTAATAAGATATTAAAATATGAAAATATTTAATATAAATTAAAAACTTTTTCATTAAAAAAAATAAACTTAAGGGGGAAAATTATGAAAAAAGTATTTAAAAAAATTAGTTCTATTCTTATTGTTACATTATTATTAGTAACTTTTGTTGCATGCGGTAGCGTTACACCTACCTCTTATGTTTCTGAATTCTTAGATGAAACAAAATCTCTTACTTTAGATGACATTGGTGGAGAAGATGCAATTTTTGCTTCTCTAGGAGATGTTCCTGAAGGTCTTGGAGATACTCTTCTTGGCTTAATGACAGGATTTGAGTATACAATTATTTCTGAAGAAATCGGTGCAACTTCAGCTACAGTAGTAGTAGAAATCAAAGCTTGGGACACAAGTGATGTTCCTCAATCAACATTTAGTGACCTTGTAGCTTCAATGTTAGCAGGAGAGCTTGATAGCTCAGATACTGCAGCAATTGAAGCAGAAACTTTTGAGCTTTTAAATGATAAGCTTGTAGCTGCTATGAGTGGCGAAAAAACTTATGTTACAGAAGTTACATTAACTCTTAATGGAGCTGATGGAGATTATACTCTAACTGATACTGATGAATTAATGGACGCAATAACAGGCGGACTTCTAAGTGGGTTTGCAACAGTAAGTCAATAATCATTTTGATTTAAGTAAAAAATAAAACCACATTTTTGTGGTTTTATTTTTTTTACATATTATTTCTAACCTTTATAACTATAATGCTAACATCATCAATAAGCTTTACCTTACTTGATGTCGCCATTTCAAAAAGCTCATTAGCTATTTTTTGAGGGTTTCTATAATCTAAAGATTTGATTTTTTCCTTCAGCTTATTTTCATCTGCATCAATGCTATCAAAAAATCCATCACTCATCATAAAGATTAAATCTCCATTTTTAAGCTGAAGTTTACTATTTTTAATATCAAGATTTTCTAAAATTCCAATAGGTAGCGCCTCTTTTTCTATTTTAGCAATGTTACTATCTCTTTTAATAAAAGTAGGGCTGGCTCCTGCTTTTATGAAATCCCCAAAGCCTGTATTTAGATTAAATAGTAATACATCAAGGGTTGAAAATATCTCTTCTTCTTCTAGCATTAATATAGAATTTATCGTATTAAAGCTATCATTTTTATCACACCCACAACTAAGCATTTCCTCTAACATATTTAGCACTCTTGTGCTTTGCATTGAAGCCTTTGGCCCACTACCCATACCATCACAAATTGCAACTAAATGAATATTACTAGGCAAAATTATATTAGAATAATTATCCCCTGAATCTTCTTTCCCTGTTTTAGAACATTTACAAATTCCTATACTAAGAGAAAATGCCTTATCCTCTACATAAATATATTCATTACTTTCCTTAAAAGCGTCAAATAGAGAAGAATAATCAAAAGACATACTTTCCCTTAATGTTTCGTATATAAGCAGTGGAATATCTTTTCTATAAATTTCTGAACAAAGACTTTCTCTAGATTTTATAAAAATCTTTTTGTTATTATTAAAGTCTTTTAAAATGCTAACCTTGTCTACGCTTATATTATTACTTTTAAAAGCATTCATAAGTTCTTCTTCATCTTTTGAACAAGTGGTTAAACTTTTAATAATATTATTGTATATATTATCAAGTATTTTCTCCATTTGACTAAACTGTGTATTCATGAGAGATTTAAACTTGTTTAGCTTTATATCATAATTTTCTTTAATTTTATAGTTTTCATATAAATGAGATATAGATTTAAACACCACTTTACTTTGGTTACACATATCTTTAAAACTAGTATGTAAATCTTCATGAGACATTACCCCTTCTTTAGATATGTCACTAACAATGGAAGAAAAGGCCACATAAGTTTTATCACTATTATTACTCCAACATTCTTTACAAGAAGTGCAACTTCTACACACATCTAACATTACAGATTTACAAATATTTTTCGTGATATTTCCTATACTCTCATATTCATGATATAAAATATTTGAATTTAATTCTTTTATCATGCTTTTTTGCATATTGATTTCCTCTTCTATAACTTTATTTATAGAAGGGCTAAAAACTTCTTCTTCCTCTTTTTCACTTTCAAAAATTCCCTTGAAATTTTTATGTAAAAGTAAGTCTAATACTATATATAATAAGAAGCCTATGAGCATAGTATTTAAGTTTACTATTAAATATAGGCTATTACTTACAAGAAAAGAAACGGCTATGTTACTAAGAGCAAATATAAAAATATATAAGTATCTTGAAGCATTTTTAATACTTGAGGATATAATACTTGCAATTGTGAATATAATAATAAGCTCATACCTTATCCCAACTCCCCCATTTAAAGACAAAATCAAACTGGTTATTATCCCTACTGTTAACTGCATTAGTGGATCTAAATATTTATAGCTTAGTAATATAATACAAAGGGCTAAAACAACTGGAAGAGAAATCCCAAGTATATTAACAAAATTAAACCCGCATATTATTATTGATACTAATATAGCCAAACAGGTGATTTGAGTTGAATTTAAGCTAGAAATTTTTTTTAAATTAGACAAAGTATCAAATGATATATCATAAACATAAAATATTAAAAAAACAAATATACTCTCTCCAGCTATATATGCATTATTTATAATTGGTAGAGAAAATAATATATTTACAATTATCCCACTTAAAAAACAAAATAAAGCACAAAGAGAGGAAAACCCCACTTTGCTAGCTTGGTGAATATCTACTTTCCAAATATAGAATACTCCTATAAAATACAAGGATAATCTAATAACAACCTCAAAGCCTCCAAAAATAAACGGGGCTACAAACAAAGCTGGTAGTAACGACAGCTTTACCTTATCTTTAACAAATATATAACAAATAAAAGCATATATAAAAGGATATATACCCTGGAAAAAAAAACTTGCTCCACTTAAAAAATAAAGTGAAAAAAGTAATATACTTTCTAAATTATCCCCCTTGGCATTATCATATGTACTTTTGACTTCATGAAATATATATTCATCTTTATTATCGCTAGATTTAGATATTTTTTCCCCTGCTAACATAAATAGACCTCCTGATACATATATATGTAATTAGTATAAATTTATACTTAAGAGAAATTTGGCGATAAAAGTAAAATATAAAAAAAAAGAATTTTACCTTTATTTTTTTTGTCTTTTTTAGTATAATAAATAAGGCTTTATGGAGAGATGTCCGAGTGGCTTAAGGAGCACGCTTGGAAAGCGTGTGTACTTTAGTGGTACCTAGGGTTCGAATCCCTATCTCTCCGCCAGTATAAATATTAAAAAAAAATTAACCTATAGGGAAATGCTAATAAATAAACTTTATAATCCAAAAAACAAAGGAATGGTAAAAACCATTCCTTTATTTTATATATAATTTCTTTTATAAGAAAAAAACAGTAGTTCTTTTGCTACCAAAAGAACCAAAAGTACCGCTTTTTTGGCAAAACGCGGGGTAAAAGCCTGTTATATTTCCCGTAAATATTAAGCCGCCCAATCTTCCCTATGGGAAGGTTCGGCTTTGCTTTTTATAAAATAAAAAGCACCATATTTACTACTTATATACTGTTAATTAGTAAAGAAGTGTTATGTCACTAAAATAAAACTGCCACTATCAATTCCGGTAGTGGCAGTTTGTTTCTTTATCAGTATTTCCCTATAATGTCCTTTTTTTATTTCAAAAAGTCTTACCCCTTAATAAGTAAAATAGAGGTTGGAATTATAGAGATGTAAAATAAGAGATAAGTTAAAATTCCTTAATAAAAAACCTATTCCCCCTTTTTTTATAGAAAATTATTTGATATAATAAATCATCTATGATGTAAACTTGGAGGAAGAAATGGATATAAAAAAAATATTAGGAGACGAGCTAAGTATTAGCCCAGCCCATGTAGAAAATGTAATAACATTAATTGATGAAGGGAACACAATTCCTTTTATCGCTAGATATAGAAAAGAAAAAACTGGTTCTTTAGATGATCAAGTATTAAGAGAATTTTCTAAAAGGCTAGAGTATTTAAGAAATTTAGAAAAAAGAAAAGAAGAAGTACTTAAATCAATTATAGAACAAGAAAAGCTTACCCCAGAACTTGAAAAAGAGATTGAAGAAGCTTTTACTTTAGCAAAACTAGAAGACATTTATAGACCCTTTAAACCAAAGAGAAAAACCAGAGCTTCTATAGCAAAAGAAAAAGGCCTTTCTCCTCTAGCTGATTTTATTTTAGCCCAGTCTATAGATTGTGTAAGCCCTTTAGTAGAAGCAGAAAAATACATTAGTGAAGAGATTACCTTAGAAGATGCTATAAATGGAGCAAAAGATATTATTGCTGAGATGATTAGTGATAGCTCGAAAATTAGAGAACTTCTTAGAAAGAAAATCTGGCAAGTTAGTGAAATTACTTGTACAAAAGCAAAAGAAGAAGAAAGTACATACTCAGACTATTATGAATTTTCCCAAAGCATAAAAAACCTACCCTCTCATAGAATACTAGCTATTAATAGAGGAGAAAAAGAAGGGTTTTTAAAAGTATCTCTTACTTTAGAAAAAGAAATTAGTATAGATATAATAGAAAAAGAATATATAAAAGGAGATTCTCCTTGTAAGGAATATATAAAAGAGGCTGTTATAGACTCTTATGATAGACTTTTATTTCCAGCAATGGAAAGAGAGACAAGAAGTGCTCTAACAGAAAACGCCGCTATTTCTGCAATAGCAGTATTTTCAGAAAATCTAAAAAATCTTTTACTTCAGCCCCCTGTATCTAACAGGGTAACCCTTGCTGTTGACCCAGCTTATAGAACTGGTTGTAAAATCGCTGTTATCGATGAAACAGGGCTACCTTTATTAACTGACGTAATATATCCTACCCCTCCTCAAAATAAAATAGAAGAGGCGGAAAGAAAAGTTTTAAACTATATTGATAAATTTAAGGTAGATATTATTGCAATTGGAAATGGGACTGCCTCAAGAGAAAGTGAGCAGTTTATTGCTGATACAATTAAAAAAAGTAGTCGAAATGTATCTTATATTATCGTAAATGAAGCAGGGGCTTCTGTTTATTCTGCCTCAAAACTTGCAGCAGAAGAATTTCCAAAATATGATGTATCTTTAAGATCTGCAATTTCTATTGGAAGAAGATTACAAGATCCTCTTGCAGAACTTGTAAAAATAGACCCTAAATCTATTGGGGTTGGACAGTATCAACACGATATGCCAAAAGCACAGCTTGAAAGCGCCCTTGGGGGAGTTGTTGAGTCTTGTGTAAACTCTGTTGGTGTAGACTTAAATACTGCCTCTCCCTCTTTATTATCATATGTAGCAGGAATCTCTAAAGCAACAGCAAAAAATATTATTTTACATAGAGAAAATAATGGAAAGTTTAAAAAAAGAAAAGAGCTTCTTAGTATTCCAAAATTAGGGCCAAAGCTTATGAGCAGTGTGCTGGCTTCCTTAGAATTCCAGGAGGAGATGATATTTTAGATA
>CAYJAA010000007.1:15061-20152 GCA_964368185.1 uncultured Lachnospiraceae bacterium
TGGGGTACATCCTGAATCTTATAAAGCTACAAAAAGTTTACTTACTCTTTGTGGATATTCCCTTAAGGATGTATCAAAAGGGGAAATTTCTGAACTTCCTAAAAAGATAAAAGAAATTGGGGAAGATAAAATCATACAAGATTTATCTATTGGAAAAGCTACATTAAATGATATTTTATTTGAGCTTTCAAAACCAGGAAGAGACCCTCGTGAGGAACTGGAAAAGCCCCTTCTTAGGAGTGATGTAATGGAAATTACTGACCTATCTCAAGGTATGCGTCTAAAAGGAACGGTAAGAAATGTAATTGACTTTGGTGCTTTTCTTGATATTGGTGTTCATCACGACGGACTCGTTCACATTATCCAAATTTCAGATAAATTTATATCCCACCCTAAAGATGTGTTAAAAGTAGGAGACATCGTTGAGGTAGAAGTTCTTTCTATTGATTTAGAAAAACACAGGGTTGCTCTTACTATGAAAATTCAAAAATAATATATACTTTAAAAAAAATAAAGGAATGGCTTTCGCCATTCCTTTTTCTTTATAGTATTTGACTATAAGTCATCTACTTTTTTATAAGAAATTATTTTATTTAATTTTTTCTACTACTTATCCCTTTTATCATTGATACTAAAGATAAAGAAGCTAGACTTGCAAAAAACATCATGTAAAGATATGTTTGACTATCATCCCCTGTTATTGGAGCGGTAGACAGTTCAAATACAGGTGTTACAGTAGCATCGCTAGCAGGCATTTCAAAAGAATCCCCCTCAACAAATACTCCATTTACCTCAAGACCTGAAAGCATATAACCTTCACTAGGTGTAGCTGTAACTGTTATAATTTCTCCTACAACCCCATTTGATTTTACTTCAATACTTCCACCCTTTGCGCTAACACTCTCTATGTTATATGAAATTTTTGAAAATACAGGTTTTATTGTAACAGCTTGTGCTGGCATTCCAAAGACATTAGCACCTGCTACGAAGTAACCATTTATTTCAGCTCCTTCGTATTTGTAACCAGCCTGTGGAAAACTTCTTAAAATAATAATATCCATTATTTGAGCTGTACTGCCACCTACTTCTAGTGTTCCACCCTCAGCGGTTTCTACAATAAGGTCATAATCTTCTTTAATAAATTCAGCAGTTATATTAACATTATCTGCTGGCGGCTTAAAAGTCTTTGTTTCAAGGTCTATATCCGTGCCATTAAATTTAAGGGAGCTCAGCTTATAACCTTCATTAGGGGTTACTTCTAAAGTTGTAGGTTTTCCATAAATTGATATATCGCTTGGTGCTGTAACAGTACCTCCTACTGAAGGAGTAACGGTCAAATCATACTCTGTTGATTTAAAGACCCATGTTAGAGTAATATTTCTCTCTGGCATTACAAAAGATTTGACACCCTCTGCTAGAGGTACGCCATCAATTTCAAGATGTGAGAAATAACCTCCAGCTCCAGGTGATGCAATAACCGTGATATATGTACCTGGATATTGATACGGATTTACATATGTGGCATGAGAAAAATATCCGTCATTGTCATTTGTCCTTCTTGTTATGGTATACTTATTATCTTCAAATTCAGCTGTGATGTTAACATCTTCAGCTGGCATAATAAAGGAATTTCCTGTAATAGCTTCCCCGTTTACAAAAATTGTTTTAAGTCTGAACTTATTGGTAGCCGGTGTAGCTGTAACTATAACTTCTTCTCCTTCTTCTACTGAAGCTGAAGCCGTAGATGTTGTACCGTTAGCAGAAGCTCCATGAGTAATAGTAAATTCAGCTGCATAACTTGGTACTGTGATTCCTATAAGCATTACCATTATAATCAAAAAGCTTATAATTTTTCCTTTGTGATTTTTTTTAATTTCTTTCATAAGTTTCCTTCCTATCTATGTCATATTAATATTTTTAATTATAACATAAATAAGTTTATTTTTTTACAAAAAAATTTATAATTTTTTGGTAATTTTTTTAACTTTTTTCATTAGTTTCCTTTCTGTCTTTTAAATTTAATATATCTTAACTTAGATATAAATGGATTTATTTTTTTAAAATTCTTTCAAAATATTATTTTTCATATATTATTCATTCCCTCTTTAGGTATCACATATTGCTTATTTTAGTATTTTAGTATATAATATCTTTCATTGTTTTAAACTAATTTAAACAGTTGTCTAAATAAAAAATAAATAAATGGAGAAAAAAATGAGTAACGAAGAAAGACTAGGAAAAGAAAGTATTCCAAAGTTAATGTTTAGTCTTGCAATACCTATGATTATTGCCCAGCTAATTAATGTTTTATATAATATGGTTGATAAAATGTATATTGGAAGGATTGAAGGGGTTGGAGCTCTTGCTTTAACAGGCCTTGGAATCGCCTTTCCAATTATTATGATTATCACCGCTTTTAGCTCCTTTGCAGGGGCGGGAGGTGCTCCTTTAGCAGCTATTGAGCTTGGAAGAAAAAACAAAGAGGGAGCAGAAAAAATTCTAGGCAATGCCTTTGCCTTAATTATTGCTTTTTCTATTATATTAACTACTTTGTTTTTTATATTTAAAACCCCTCTTCTTTATCTATTTGGGGCTAGCGAAGCAACTATCACTTTTGCTAATGACTATCTTGGAATTTATTTAATAGGGACAATATTCGTTCAAATTGCCCTAGGATTAAATACCTTTATTTCCTGCCAAGGACAAGCAAAAATTGCAATGCTTTCAGTTTTAATTGGGGCTATAACTAATATAATACTAGACCCTATTTTTATTTTCTCCTTTAATATGGGAGTAAAAGGGGCGGCTCTTGCAACGATTATAAGTCAAGGAATTAGCGCTATTTGGGTTTTAAAGTTTTTACTTTCCAAAAAGTCTGCTATTAGAATAAAAAAAGAATATATAAAACCTGATTTTTCAATTATTGGTAAAATTTCTGCCCTTGGAGTTTCTCCTTTTATTATGCAGGCTACTGAAAGCTTAATTATTATCGTTTTAAATACCTTGCTACAAAAATATGGTGGGGATTTATATGTAGCTTCTATGACAGTTCTTATGAGTATTATACAGCTAATTATCGTTCCAGTAAATGGTCTTACCATGGGGGTGCAGTCTATTATTAGCTATAATTATGGCGCAAATAATTTTATAAGAGTTAAAAGAACCATTCGCTATATGCTTTTAGTAACAATGATTATGACTTCTTCCATTAGCCTTTTTGCAATCATCTTCCCAGGAGTATTTGCAGGAATCTTTACAGATGATATACACTTAATTGAGTTACTAAAAACAGTTACCCCTATTTTTGTAATGGGTATGACAATATTTGGAATTCAAATGACAGCTCAAAGCACCTTTGTTGGTCTTGGTAAAGCAAAAACTTCCCTTTTTGTAGCTTTACTTCGTAAGGTAATTTTACTAATCCCTCTAGCTTATATTTTGTCTGCTAACTTTGGTGTAATGGGAATTTATTATTCAGAACCTATAGCTGACGCTATTTCTGCTACAACCTCTGGGGTGTTGCTTTTTATTATTTATAAGAAGACACTTGCCACAAAAGAGAGTTTATAATATAAAAAAAAGAATAGAAAAAGCCATTCCTTTCTTTAATATATAAAATTTTCAATTTTATGAAAAAATAACTGTTCTTTTGATATCAAAAGAACCATTGTTTTCTTTTCTTATAAAAGAAAATATATATAAATAAAGGGAATGACTTTTGTCATTCCCTTTATTTATATTATTTCATCATTTTTTCTTGTTTAAATATAATAACACCAATCATAGATAAGGATAAAATACTTATAGTAATATACATCCATAAATTACTATAATCCCCTGTTTGAACAAGGTCTTCATTTGGTTTTACTTCTATCTCTTCCCCATTATCTGGGATGTCATCATTGTTATCATCAACTGCCCATTTAGCCTGATAAGTTACACTTCCAGTTACTGTATCTGACATGCGAGGGCTCCAACCTAAGAACACATACCCTTCTCTTGCATAATTTCCATGTACATCTTGATTTTTTTCAGGAACATTAAAGCTAGGTGTTTCATCTCCAAGAGATAAATTATCATATACTTGATCTTTAAAGACTGCTCCTTGTGCACTATCTTTGTAAGTCACTATCGCAAACAAATCTGAAGGCGGTGTTGGATTTATAGTTTCTTCATCATCAGGAATATCATTATTATTTTCATCCCTTGCCCACTGAGCTATATATTCAATGCTTGCCCCTACTGTTTCAGAAACTTCTGGGCTCCATGATGTAAACACATACCCTTCTCTTTTATGATTTCCATTTAAATCTTTATCAGCATCCTCAGTTATAAAACTAGGTGTATCTTCTCCAGTTAATAAATTATTATATACTTGACTGGCAAATATTTCTTCTCCTTCAACACCATCACTATAAGTTACACTGTGGGTAGGTGCCCCAATAGCGTAAATTTCATCTTGGGTGATAATTGTATCTTTTGTGATTGGTTGAGGGTCTTCTTTAGTTAGTGACCAATACATTGCTCCTTGAGGTAGGCTAGGTAAATCTCCTATCTTTTCCCAAGCGTTATAATAACTTGAATTATGAATATATGATAATTCACGGTTATATAATTTAGTTTCAGTACTATGAACACTAAATCCATCTATTCCAATAAAATCCACAGAGATTTCATACGTAAGGGCATTTCTAAATACATCAATGTTAGTTGGTTGCTTTAGCTCATTTCCATCTGCTGCAATTGCACCTTCCATATCAAAGGTTTTCCACTCGTTATATAATGCTTCATCTTTTGCAACGATAACTGGAACATTTCCTGACATTGGTTGCCATATACTTGTTGAGTATACACCTGGCAGAAATGAAATATCTGTATCTGCATTTAAATATATAGTTATAAATTTAGCTGTATAAGTTGAATCACTAAAAGAAGAACTTCCTAAAGCGTTTGTATATTCAGGGATTGTAGCAACCCTTGGATATCCATAACCTGTGCTTCTTAGAGCATTTGCTGCAATTCTTACACCCTCACTGTGATTAAGTGTTTGTGAGAAAAATATCCCTTGAATTGTAGTACAACTTCCAAAAG
>CAYJAA010000007.1:20162-24799 GCA_964368185.1 uncultured Lachnospiraceae bacterium
AGCATTATCTTGAATATCAAGAATATTATTTGGGAAATAAACCTCTCTTAAGTCTGAGGCTACATTTGTAAAAGAGGCTGGAAGTATTGTCAGTTTGTGAGTTTGCCCAGCTTCTGCATCAGCAAAAGTTAGAGTTTCAACACCAGTCATATTTTTAAATCCACCCCTTGTGTCCCCCACATACTCTACTGGAACTCCCTCATACATGCTAGGAATAACTAAATTCGTAACATCAGCAGTATTATCCTCTGCAATTCCTGTAATCATTAATTTACCCATGTATGTTCCTGTGGTAAATTTCACATCAGAATTACTGCCAACTATATTAGCTGACACTCCCGTAATAATGATAAGTCCAATTAAAAATACTATTAATTTTTTCATAATCTTGCACCTGTTTGTCTTTTTTTTGTGGTTTTAGAAGTCTAAGTTAAGTTTATAGTAAAGGGTTTTATCCCAAGTACACTGTAATACACAAAAAACATCCTGTATCTTTAAAAAAGATAAGAAACACTTAAATTTTGATTATTATGATTTTTTATTAAATTAAGTTTATATTGTTATTAAAAATAAATTCATAGTTTATGCATTTATATCCATGTATTTCTTTGTAAAATAAGCTTTATTGATATTTTTTTTCATGTGTATATGCTTAAATCAACATATAAAACAATTACATTGTAACACTATATATCCTATGTGTCAAGCTTCGACTTTTCCCCATAAATATTTTATATAAATCACTCTTTAGGATGTTTATGTAAAATAGGGGTAAAAGAAAATGTTTAAGGTAGAATTTTCATGCTTAAATGTAAAATTTTTCTTCTTTTTATATAACAAAAAACGGATAAAATTCTTTTGAATTTTATCCGTTTTTTTCCTTTTCTTTGTCTATTTACTTAACAGCTAATATGTTTATTTTGCTTTTTCACCTTTTTTGTAGAATATTAATCCTAGTATAACCATAGAAACAAGCATAATAACTGTTAGCCATATAAGCATACTATTATCTCCTGTTTGTGGTCTTCCGCTTCCATCATCAATAGGTGGTAGTGGAGTTGGTGTAGGTTCTACATAATCTGTGAATCCTCCATTGTATGAAGAGTACTCTTTTCCAACAACAACATCAAAGGTTCCAATACCTTCAAGAGCCAATGTATGCTCAATTGTGTGTGGTAAAATTGCTCTAGTATTATTAGATGTATATTCTGCAAATACTACATAACCCTCTATCTCTTCATTTTTATAGATTTCTTCATCTTTGTTTTTAGAGATTTCAAAAATAGCTTTTGTCATTTCTGGCTGTGTTTCTATAGATCCATCTGTTGAGCCATCTCCTAAGCCAGTGTCTGGATCCATTGTAGGATCTTCCTCTGGTATTATAGGTTCAGCTGGTTTATATTCAAACATTGAGCTATCATTAACTCCTTTGTTTGTCATATAGAATGTAGGGTAAACATCTCCTAGGGCTGTTATAGCATCATTATCACTTACTCTAACTTTATAACCAAGAATTCTAGTAACTTGTGTTGTTTCTTCTAAGCCTTCATCATTAATTATAGTTTTATCCATAACAATTGTTACTGGTAAGTCTGTAAACTCATAATACCCATTTGTTGTTTTATCTACAGTAGTTGTTCTTAGTACAGGAAGATTTGTATCATCAAGAAGTTGATGCCACACGCCCTCTTCATCTAAGTAGTAACTTTCTAAAGTAACTGTAAAGTCAAGTTCTTCTTGAGAAACTTCTTTCATAAAGGCTTCATAGGTTTCTGTTTCGTCCCTATATCCATTCCCATCTTCATCAAAGAATAATACTCCATCAATAGAACCTGGCTCATACTCTTTAAAGCCTGCATCTACATGGAAATGTACATTTACAACAAGAGGATCAAACTCCATAGTGTCTGGATTTGTAACTTGTGAAATTATTAGAGGGTCTTTATCATATTCTATTAAATATCCATCTGTTGACTCTCTTGGTAAGTCACTATCAAATTTCCCTTCATTTGTTTGGAATTTTGTGATAGCTACATCAGCTGGAACACTATCTAAATCTAGTTTTACTTTATAACCAGCTAGATATCTTTCAATATCTACATATTCCCCAGGAAGTTCTTGGAAAATGTATGCTCCTGTGATATCAGTAGTAGTTGTAGCAAAATTATCATCGACTAAAACCCACTGGGCTAAAATTGGATCGTAATAATACTGCTCTAAAGTAAGGGCTGCATTTTCATATCCAGGCTCAAATACATAATTTCCACTCTCATCATAATACTGATTTCTTATTCCGTCATAATCTAAATCATTCCAGATATTTCCTCCAACAAAACCTTGTCCTTTTTCAAGTAACCCGATTCCTATGAATGTATCACTTACATATCTTCCATCTTCTAACTCATACATACCTGTTAAATTCTTAGGTATTTCAGCAAAGAAGGTAGTTGTTTCATATAAGTCTTCTTCATTTTCATATAAGTCATTATCTGTAATAGCTACAGAAGCAGTTGAATTTGGTAAGAACGGTGTTGGTAACCATTCTCCACCAAGGTCTGATGTATCCGCAATAGCTACATAATGTCTATTTGGAATTAAATTAACTTCAAAGTATCCATTTTCATCTGTAGTAGTTTGTGCTAAATCCCCATTTGTGTTATAAGCTTCACTAAGGGTGCCATCTTCTACATTGATTTCATAAATTTTAACTTTTACATTTTCAAGTAATTCTTCTCCTGCTGCTCTATATCCATTAATTACTTGATCATTCCATGCAATCCCTGAGAATACATAATCTCTAGACACACCTACATTATAAGAAGTCATCTCTTCGTCATATTGTGGGTAAGTATCAGGATCATCTCCAATTGCTTTAACTGTAATTGCTTCATTAGTTTGAACAACAAGTTGATTAGTTACTTCTTTTGAATCTGATGGATCAATACCTGTTCCTGCTTCTCCTAGATTTGGAAGTGTATCTCCACTTCTATAAATATCCATAGGTATTTCTTGATGTCCAATGTCTTTAGTAGTTAGGGCATGAACATTATACTCTCCATTTGGGAAACTATATCTTAGTTTATAGTCCCCTTCCTCAAGATTAGAAATTATAAAGTAACCTTCGTTGCCATAAGCGTCTGATTTCGTGATAGTACTTACAGGTCCTGAAAGTACATAATCATATAATCCATATTCATTGATAAGAGCCTCACCAGTTTTTTCATCAATTAGGATATACTTAGTCACTCCATCTTCTACTATTTCACCAACAGCTTGACCTTCTTTATTTGAAGGATATCCACTTTCTGTAAGAAGTTCTACTAAAACTCCATTAATTCCAGGATCGTCTAATTCTCCATCAAAGTCTAAATCTTTAGTTGCTTTTTCGAAAATTAGTCTTCCATCTTCTCTTCTTGTATAAGTTCCTTCGTTTATTGTTTCATCAAAGTTTTCATCATACCAAACATAACTTCCAATATAACCTTTATCTGATGGTTTTCCAGGGAATACTCCTGCTCTTGGGGATTCGAAGCTGTTTACTCCTCCTCCTTCTGTATAGCTAGCGTGTACTGAATATGTATTCCATCCTTGATAATCTTTAGTAAGTGTAATTACTTCTACATCTGAATTTTCTGATGAAATTTCTCCTTCATAATGAGGAATGTTTAAAGGAGCTTCTAAGCTATAATTTAGCTCGAATGCTGTATTTCCATTAAAGTCACTAATTCCCCCTTCATATAGCTGAACCCAAATTGCCATCATATTTTTAGAAAGCTCATTGTATTTTTCTTCATCAGTGTCTTTAAGGGCAAGTAGAGTGCTTAATCTAATAAAGTAATCATCTTTACTATATCCACCTGTATCACCATACATTTGCTCATAGAACATTTCTGTTTTTGTGTCTGAGTATGCAGGTAAGGTGTCTATTCCCTCTGGGATTATTGTAGCTCCTGAATTGCTATATGGACCTACCCAAATTTCCCCATCAACACCATCAACAATTGGTGTCGTTTTATTTACTTCATTTTTTGTAACTTGTATCGTTTCAGGAATTACCCATCCTGACCAAGTTGAGTTTCTAGCCTTTCCTACTGCTAGCGGATCTTCTTTACTTCCACTTTCTGGATTAATGATATTAGCATCATTAATATGAGGAAGTACATCATAAAGCATAGTTCTTTCATAAAGTTCAGGTTGAGAAGATCTTACTGAAATAGAAGATTTAAAGCTATAAACTGTTCCTTCTGGAACAAGGGCTGGCCTTGTATCTTTTAGTCCTTGTTGATCATATTCACTATAAGAATATTTATTTCTAGTAATATCTACTTTAGCATCAAATGTTGCTGCTGGAAGAGATGCTGTTAATTGAGTTTCCGCATTAGCGATGTCATTGTGATTTAAGTCTAATTGGTCTGGTCTATATCCAAATGATTTACCGCTTGATGAACCGTCATTTAATACAGGGCTGAAAGAACCATCCTTGTATACATACGCCGTTGTTATTAAAGCATCATTAGATACCGAACCAAACATCTCTGGATTTAACCATACCATAGTGTCAACAACTAAACTTTCTCCTGGGTTTAAGAACCCTTTAAAGTCAAAGTTCAGTAGAGTTCTATAAGCTCCTGGATCTG
>CAYJAA010000007.1:24809-40667 GCA_964368185.1 uncultured Lachnospiraceae bacterium
AGTTGTAAAAGCTATCCAGTCTTGGTATACGCTAAGTTCCATACTCTTAATATTATGATTTTCTATTTTATTTCCTTCTCTGTCAATTACATACCATGTCCATTCCATATCTTCTTCATATAGTCTTGAACCTGTTGTGTAAGAATCATTTACAGCAGAAGTGTCATAATCTTTAGAATATGCGTCTACATATTTATCTATATAACTATCTGCGTCCATACCCTCAACCTTTGGTAAGGCAAGTACTATTTGAGGATTACTTAATACGTCTTGTTCTCTATTGTTTGATAAGCCTTCTAGCTCTTCATATATTCTTATCTCTTCTGTAGTAAGAGTTGTTGCATAAGCTTTATATCTAACAACAGAACTTGAATCTTTTATAAGTAGCTCTTTATTATTCCAAGCATATTCTCCACCAGAATAAAGTAGATATTCCATATTTATATCTGTTGCCATACTTGGAGCTTCAGCATCTACAAAGTAGCCTGCGTGAGCTTCATAACTTAGTTGTCCAATTATATCATCTCCATAAACTCCCCAAGTTTCTACAAAGTGATTTACATGTATTTTTGCATCTAGTTGAGGGTTTACAGTTTGAAGATGTACAAAGGCTGCGTTATTTACTACATCTTGAGGTAGGTTCGTAATATTAACCCTAGTTGGGTCAACATCGTCCATATCTAATACTCCAGCTTCTGTACCATTTGCATCAATAGATAGTTTAAAGCCTTGTGGAACCAATTCTGTTATAGGGTTATTATCTGATTTTATCACATATCTAACTTGTAGAATATTATCTTCATATGCTTCTAAATTACTATTTGAAGCATCAATAACTGCATTTTCATCAATTGAATATGCTCCTAAAAGCTTCCACTCATCATCCATAGGTACATCAGGATCTTCATAATCTGTACCAAGTGGATCATCTACAACTCTTACATAAACATGAACTTTTAGATTTTCCTCTAAAGTTTCTTTTGAAACTGGTCCACTATAACTATCTGGGATTTCCCAAAGTCCTGTTCTTATGCTTTTTACTTCATTATAAGCTTCATATCTATCACTAGTTACAGGATCGTTTTGATCACTTAGCCCAGCTTTATAAGCTACATCAAAGTCTACAATGTATTGTGCAACTGGAGCTGTTTTGTTCTCAAATTCATCCAAGTACATAACCATGCCGTTTCCACCACTTTTTATACTTGTGTCTAATGTTATTTGAGAAGAGGCTCCTTCTAAGCTGATTAAATGTCTTTTAATTCCTGTATCTGTACGAGCAGTTGCTGATGGTTTTGTAATGGTAAATCTCGCTGATTTGTCAGAAACAAATATGTCTCCATCAACAACTCCATCTAAGTCTAAATCTGTATCATCTTCTGTTACATTTCTAATTTTTATCTCATCTAATACTGTTTGAGCATTAAGTTTATCAATATTTAAGAAACTTCCTGCAGTATCTTTAAATGTAACATAGCTTTGTGCGTTATAGCTGTTATCCCAATAATCTTCATCTGTATCATCTAACTCGTCTACTGGGTTTACTTTAGCTTTTACCTTAATAGATACTTCGCTACCCTCAGAGAAGTGTCCTCTGAAAGTTTCTCCATCTAAGTAGGCTAAATATTGCTCTTCTTGTTAATCCTTCTGGCATTGAGCTTGGTGATATAATTTCAAAGACTAAAATTTCTTTTTGAGTGTCAGGGTCTATTCCCTGTTCAATAAGCGTTACATCCCACCCCTTATCTAGGGTTATATCTCCACTTTCTAGCTCAGCTTTTGAAATAGTATAATTTTCTCCCTCTCCAGCGAAATGAATTTCATAATCATCTTGATATTTCGCTGCTGTTGGTAGATGGATTGAAACTATCATCTTAGCATGATTAACATCTCCATCATAACGCTCTCTATCCAGTGGATCTTCATTTACAACTTTTGTTGTATACCAAATTTGATCTCCATACCCAAAGTGATCTGAAGCTACAGCCTCATAATCAGCTTTATCAAAGTTTGTCGGGTTAAGGAAGTGTTGTATACTATCTTTGAAGTCATATATATATGTACTTTCTGAAGGATTTGTTAAAGATCCCTCTCTTGTTGTTACTTCTTGCGCTGTAGTTTCATCTACATATCTAGAGCCTGTAAATTTATCTTCATCATTTAAGTATGTTTCTACATAAATGTATGGAAGTGTTACAAAAGGTTTAACCCCTGTCATTATAACTTCTTCAGTTGTATCTACTGCCCCGTCCATATTGTAGTCTGTATCTTGTAAGATGGCTGAATGTCTATAGTCTAGGAATGTTTCTACTTCTAGTTCATCCCCTTCATAAAGCCTATTTACTCCATCATCTTCTATTGCGTTGTTAACAGGGAAATTCTTCCCAAGTAAACTACGTAAGTCACTAGGTAAATACCCTTGAGGAGAATATGTGCTAATTTTATTAACAACAGAATCTTTTCGAGTATCTCCTGTGTAGTTGTATCTACTATTTGCATATTGATATCCAAGCCAAGGATCTCCTACTTTGAAAGGATTTCCAGCTATATCATCATCAATTAAGAATTTATAATTGTCAAGTTGACTAGATATTAAAGTGATATTTGACTGATGAATAAATTCTAAGTCTGAAATAATATTTCCATCTTTGTCAGTTGCATCAGGTCCTTGTGTCGTAACAAAGTTTATATTAAAGGTTCTACCTTCTCCTGACTCAAGCTTTGCATTTCCATCAGTAGTGTTTTTCGGGTAAATATTAACTTGGAATCTTCCCTCAATTTCACCATCATCATTTAGTATTTCTATGTATTCAACTTCTGTATTATAAAAGTCTTTTTCTATATTCATATCTGAATTATCACTAAGATCTTTTATGTCATATTTCAGCGTCATGGTAGCATTTAGGGCATTATCTGTAGTAAACCACTGTCCATCTTCTGAAACTGGAATAAAGTTTTTAGGAAGAATGTTTTGTACTACAGGATAATAAAGAGTTCCTTCATTTCCACCGTCTACTGAATAATTATGATAATGTCTATGCCACGCATTACTATTATTGATACTTTGGTCGTTCCAATAATAATTATTTTCTAGGTGAATATTCAGTATTTGTTTATTAATTTCAGCTGTTAAATAATAATCTGATAGCTGCGTTCCATAATTTCCAGCAGCGTTTGCTTCTCCTAGAGTATTCCATACCCTAACTAGTGGCTTTCTAATCATTGCTCTAGTTCCAGTAGAAGCCTGAGAGTTTACTTCATCAAGTCTATAACTATCTACATCTGTAATATTAGTTACAACTCCATTTGCATCTGCATCCACTAAAACTTCTTCATTTTGAATATTAAAACCATCTATATATGGCATATTAGGAGCGCCACTTAAGTTATTTTCATTTGATGTAAATGAATAATAATTTGTTGAACCAAGCATTCTAATCCAGTCGTCCATACCGCCTTTTTGGCTACTATAGTTCCAGTCCATCATATCTTCTGTAGTGTCCCCTTGATATACTGACATATCAAAGATTTGAGCGTATTCATGGTTTCCACTATCTGTTTCTATTGGTTTTGTAATTACTTGGTCATACCAATATCCAGTTTCTGTATAGCTTTCTACTACGCATTTAAGGTCAATGTGCATAATATATTCTTTTTCGTGTCCACGGTTAAACCATTTTTCAAGAGGTTCATTTACTGTGATTTTTACAACATAAGGAACAACTTCATCCCCATAATATTCATCCTTACCTTCATAGCTGTCTCCTGTTGTATTTAAGTGAGACATAGAAAGTAGAGGGTCTTGCATAATTTGTGATGCTTTATATATAGGATCAGTGTCTGTTGGTGTTTGTATTATTTCAGCAGTTATGTTTCCAAGGTCAATAGCTGTGTATGTTGGAGTTGCGCTATCCCCATCAGTTAACTTTCTACCACTAACCTGAAGATTTCCACCATCTAATACAGGTGCTACCCCTGCTGGTAGGATATATGTGAATTCAATTCCATCCACACCCCAGTCTCCGTAGTTGTATGCCCCAAGTCTTGCAGTGTATTCTTCCAGATACTCTATAGTCGTGATACTATCATCACCATAGGCTTGTTTGTGAACCCCTGTTCCTGTTGTTGCATTTGTGTTTTCATAGCTTGGATTTCCTGCTGCTGGATACCTAGAGTTACCTAAATACTTACTTGCATTATCTGTGTATTCAATTCCTGTTTCTCCATTACTATCAGGAATAATTTCACTACTAGTTGCAATCCAAGCTGTTTCTAAGTGTAGTCTAGAGCTAGCCCATAGTACTGGGGTTTGTGTTTCAACACTTTGTCCATCCCAGTTTTGCTCCTCATTGTCTGCATATCTATATTTAAGAAGTAGAGAATATATATCTCTATTTTTTCCATCTCCCATATAAGAAACACTTGTTGGAAGGTCGTCTGTTGTAATCCCTGTGCTAAATACCAGCGCTGGGTCATACAGTGTTTTTTGAGAGAAATAGTTTGCATACATATCATAATCAACTAAAATCCCTGTGTCCCCATGAACATCATCAGTAGTACTAGGACTAGTGCTAGTAATAGATTCATATTGACTTCCTGGTATATAAACAGTAGAACCGTCTAAGTATTCCCATCTATCTACTTTAGGATTTAAAGTTCCTGAAACCCCTACATCATGATATAAATAGTTCATATCCATCATAGTAGTAGAATTATGGATTGTTCCATCTGAATTATATAAAGGATATGCCCAGTTATTTGTACCATTTGGTGGGTTTTGTCTGTATTCTCCTACTTTTGGATAATATTCAGGATAAATTTTTCCATCATCATCTGTGTACACTAAAGGAAGACCTTCAGCAGTGTCAGGATTGATTTGACCTTGGTAGTAAATTTCAATAGCTTCTCCTACCTCTAGTCTTACATCTTCTCCCTCTCCATCAAAAGTAAATTCATACATTGAATATTCAATTTCATTTGTTACAACATTACTATTACTTACCCCTGTAGCGTCCATACGTAAGTCTGCATATAATTTTCCATATACATCTGTATTTCCATGACTAAGATCATTTTGGGTTACTATCATGTCACCACCAAAATCTTTTGCCTCAACAGTTTCAGCTCTTTTAGTTACTATTAAATCAGGAATTTCTGAAGCTGACTTAAGGTTTCCCTCTTCATCATACCATCTTACAACAAAGTCATTTGGATCAATGTCTCCATTTCCACTTCTGTCTGTAATATCTACATATACTGGAATTTTATCGTAAAATACTGGATTTAATAAAACCCCTTGAGGTAATGTGTTTACTTCTGTAGTTACTTTAAAGTTTTCTACATAGAATTTATACCACAGTCCATCATCAGGTCTATAGCCTATTTTTTGGTCTTGTTCATTTGCTAAAAGATCAGCAGGGTTATATTTTTCCTCAGCTTCTGCTTCTGTTTCAAAAATTTGAGTTTGGAAAGTAAGAACAGGTCTTTCTCTTCTAATTAAAGTCGTAACCTCTCCTTTTCCTTCATATGGAATATTTTCTGTTCCAAAGTCTGCTCCAGCTGAGCCATCAATGTTTTCAGTTTTTTCTAAATGATCGTGGATATAATCTGAAGTTGCTTTAATATTCATATTATATGTATCATTTGCGAAAGACTGAGCCCCTGAAGGTGTAGTTCTATGATATCTACCTATACCATGAAGTTTTATAGGGTTTGAGTTGTTAACCAGCACAACATCGCTACCATCTGCTGCTGTTGCAGGAATGTCATGCCAAATAATACGAACTCCTATAGCTTCATCAATGTAATTATTTGTATCAACTCTACCTCCAGTAGGGATTTCTTCTACATCACTTTGATCTATCCAAGAAGTTGTTCCATCTGGATTTTCGAATTCATATTCAATAGTAGGTGGTACACTGTGTCCAATGTTACTTGGGTTTTGTACTATATAATCTGTAGCTGGATCTCCTGTTGTTTTTAGTTTTTCTGTCATTGTGAAATCTTGATATACTGTTCCAGCTAATTCTTGTAAGAATGAAATGCTAACGCTATATTCACTTAAGTTGTGATCACTATCGTTAACAATGTTCATTTTGCTACCACTATGAACATCTCTTCCTGTAACCGTAATTGTCGCCCCTTGATAATCATATTGAGCGTTTAAGTCATCAAATACATATTCAACCGATAACTCATCTTCATAAGCTACAGAGGTTCTTGAAGTTATAGTTCCTTCATATCTTGTGTTTGTAGAATCTAAGTTAATAATCCCTCTAGAATAATAAGTATCGTAATTACTAACTCCTTCGATTCCTGTTTCTTTACGGGCAAAGGTTCCTAGGTTATTTTCTGCGACTGTGATTTCTCCACCCTCTGTAGTTATCTTATATTGTCCATAAGTATGTCTATTTTCTGCACTTACTTTATATGTTGCATTAAAGTTGTGCCCTTCTAATGTGTCCCCTTCTCCTGTTAATGCACCCTCAGTTATCTGAGTATGAACAATAATCTCAACCCCTGTTCCTACAGGAATTTGAGCGTTCTCATCCCCTATAACTATTTTAAGTCCGTTATATTCTGTTAAAGTTGTATTATCTGTATCATAAAAATGGTTTGTATTTTTTTCTACATCTATAGAATAATCTGCCCCATCTTCTGTAGCAAAAGCTATTATATCACTACTAGGTATTCCTGTAGTATTACTCTTAATTTCCCAACCAACTATTCTCATTCCTTGAGGAACAACAAAATCCATTGTGCTTTGTTGTAGTGGAATAGCTGAAGTGGCTGGTGCTTTTACTGAAAGGGTATAATCAAGGTAGTCATATGGCATAATATTGCCTTTTGCTACATTGTTTATTTTCTCACTTCCATCACTTAAAACTTCTTTGTCATAAGCAAATGTATCAATTGTCCCATCTCCATTTAAGTCAGTTCCTCTATCTAAATCTATAGACATGATTCCTACTAAATTTTGTATTTGATAGGTTTCATTTGGGTCTGTATTACTTAAATTTCCACTGTAATCATCTGCGTTAGGATCAAATGCTTCAAAAGATCCTATGATGTTTGTAGTTTCACTTTGTGGACCATATGTGTTTGGATACATATCGAAAGTTGGTCTTGAAGTGTAATCATAAGTTCCACTTTCAAAATCTTCTTCGCTACGATTTACCCACACACCTTCGTAATAAATACTGTTTCCACTAGCTGTTTTATCTGAAGTTAAATACTGCCCTCCATCTAAAACACTATTTCCATCACTTGAAGGTGAAGAGGCTGAAAGTTTTATTGTAAATTCACTAACATGCTCGTTAATATAAGTTTCTGTTGTGTTATTTGGTTTAAATGTAGCTAAAGTTTCTTTTTTGATTACTTTATCAATGTCAACATAGCTATATGCCCCGTCTGCTACTAAATAATCACTAAGGAGTAAACCATCTACTCCATCACTTGTTAATTTTATTGATTTTCCTTGATATAGGAAAGTTATTTCATCTACACCAAACCAGCTAGCTGTAATAAACTCCTGTGGAATATATAATTTCTTAATGTTATATTCACCATTAGTATAAGTAGAACCAGCTGAGAAAATATTTCTTAGGGTTACTTCGTTAATTGTTGCTGATTGAGTTTCTGGAGTTGATCCATCTGTTCTATTCCAAGCATTTAATTCGTAAGCTGTAACAGTAGGAGTTATATTATCACTTTCATAATCATATTGAACCCCAGTGTCTAGAGGTGTAATAGAATATCCACCTTGGAAAGGTACTCTAAACCCTTGCATAGATGCAGCGTCTGTTACAATTTTACCAGTTCCACCGTCATCATAAGTGATAACTTGTCTGATATTTGTTGTAGCTTCTGATACAGGATTTACTTCTTTTGTTGAGTATACTTCCCCACCAATTTTTATATCTGTTTCAGAAGATGTTCCTAAATAATCTAGCTCATCAAGGTCTGTTTTGTCCATATATTCCCTAGCATAATCCCCTTGCCCATCTAAATCAGACATCTCAATTACAAACCTGTCTGGATAATATCCTCCCCAGGTTGTTTGATCAAAGTATATTTCATTTTTGTTAGCAGTGTTTTCAGTATCCCCTAGTTCTTCGTATTTAAAATCAAGTTTTAAATTTCCACTAGCGTCTAGAGTATATACCCCTGATTCTATGTCGCTTCTTGTAATAGTTAAAATAGGCTCAGATATAACAGTTTCTGTATATCCAACCATACCATTAGTAGTAGTAGGATTATTAGCCCCTGCGTTATCCTCTACCATTCTTTGATATATTATAATCTCATCTGTATGTTCTAAAATTTCAGCGTTTATTTCTAAATCTAAACTTAAGAAACCATAATGAGAACCTGAATCATCTTGTCTAATTTTAGGAAGTGTTGCTGTTAGAGTGTTATAGTCTGTATAACTTATTCTACTTGCCCAGTCATTAGCATCTTGATATCTCCATCTTGAATCAGTTTCAACTTCATAAGTAGCTTGTTCAGGGCTTGTTCTATAAACAGCAATTGGGAAAGTATATTTTTGCCCAATTAATGCTTGCTCATATTTTTTAACTGTTAAGTTATCATTAGCTCCAATTGTCGCCCCTGTTCCATCATCTTTTACAATTATATTAGCTCTTGAAGATAAATGTCCAGCGTCATATAAAGCTAGCGCTGTATACCAGCTACTTCCTGAAGCATAGTCATATCTATAATAGTTATTCCAAGACCAGTCTGTTCTATTATAAGCTAAATCTTCCCCAGAAACGCTTCTTTCTAAACTTCTCCCTTCCCCTTCTTCCATTCCCTCTTCATCATAAACTCTGTCTCCACCGGCTACTAGCTGAGTAGTAGCTGTTGCTGTTCCCTCACCAACATCATGATATCTACCTGTAACTTCAAACATATATTTAGTGTCAGCTACATTTGCTTCATACCATGTACTAAAGTCTGCGTCTTGGTTAACACCTGCTTCATTTTGTTGGTCTTCATTTATATCTAAATTAAATATTATTTTATCTATTTTTGAATGTGTAGCGTGGTCTTGATATTTTGAGTCTGTTTCTTCATAGAAGTTGTCATAGTCGCTTCCAATAAGCTCTTTGAAAATTTCTCCATCTGTTGTATCTAATAGATTAATTCTAAAGAAAGCTTCTTCATCTGCTTGTCCTTCATTGTATATCTCAACACCATTTGCTTTACTTGCTGCAATATCTGCTGCATCAATTACTACCTCAGTTCCATCAGCATGGATAACTGTAAGGGATTTTATATAATCAATTGCTCTTGGATCAACTTTTAAATAGTAAGCATCAAAAAGGTCTTGTGGAAGATCTAGAGTTGTTTCTACATTTAAAGCAGTATTCATAGACTCAGTATATATCCAGCCCATTTCTTCATGCTCTTGAATGTTTTGATTATATCTCTCATCAGGATAGAAAATATATCCTTGAGGGTCTTTTGGATAAGAACCACCTGTTGAAGGCTTCTTAACATCTAAGTACTGTCTAAAGTCTAACATGAAAGAACCTACAGATTTATATCCTGTTTCTAGCTCTGAATTATCATAAAAAGGAGTTGCTGGATTACCACTATCTCTGTAGTATATTCTTACTTGCTCCCCTGATGTTGATTCATTATCTACTCTACTATCAGTAGTAGTATCATCTGGCTCATCTTGATAACTAGCTGTTAAAACTGTATCAAAATACATCTTACTAACAACACTGTTAGAAGAGTCAATTGTTGTAAGTTTGTATCTATCTTCTCTAATTCCTTCTAAGTAGTTATTACCCTCTGCATTTATTATATTGCTTGTTCCAAAATAAGAATCTAAGTATCCATAAAAGTCAATATAAAACTCTTGTGGATCCCCATTTCTATAATCAGCTTCTTTTCCATGTAATAAAACTTTTCCAAGCTCATCAATTCCTAAAGCTTCAAGATCAGCGTCTGTTATTTCGTAGCTTTGTTTTGTAGGATCACTTGGATCAGTTACAAGGGATATAGTAACTCCATCTTTACTAAAAGTATCAGCTACTGGATCATATTTAAGCTCTACCCCTGCACTTGTTAAATGTTCTATGTCATAAAGGGTTAGAGTAATTGAGTCTTTTTCTGTAATATCTTCAATTATAGCTTGACTTATAAGTACTTTAGTTGCGTGATATCCAGTAAAAGTTCCATCTTCATTAGTCATTGGAAGTGTTACAAATAAATCTATATCATCTAACATAGAAATATCAGTGTTTTGTACACTTACTGTATAATTAAAATCTCTATCATAAGGTATTCCCAGTGTAGTTTGAGTTTTATCGTGGTTAGTACTTTTTACTTCGTTAGTCTCTGTTATTGGGTCGTATGTTATGTTTGTTTGTACTTCTAAATAAGGTCTGTCAATATCTAGTCTAGCACCAACAGTTGCTATTTTACTTACTAAAGCTTCTGAATGAGGCTTAAATGTCATTGTTGCATCTAAGTTATCATACCAATCTGTTGTTCCATTTATGTCAACTACTAAAGTTTGTCTGTCTGCTTCTATTTCTTCACCTTTAATATTTTCAAACACAATATTAAAGCCTTTTAAATATTCAATGTCAGTTGTCCATTTTGAACTGTCAATAACAAGTTCTTCTCCATCAACTATTCCTAGCTCAGCCGCTGTTAAAACTAATTTTGGAGTGTCATTTTCTATGTCTTGATCCCAATCAAAGAACTCGATTTCTCTAATTCCTCCAACTTGAACATGATTGCTTGAAACAACTATGTCTTCAGTTTTGAAACCTTTAATTATTTCTTCATCAAATGGCCCTGCATTATTTTTTACTCCTACACTTAATAGCTCAAATACTAAATCAGTAACTCCAGAGCCTGCCTCTGCATCATTTTTAAGCTCAAATCTATAACCTGTATCAGGGTCTTGATTTGCTACTTTTAATTCATGAGTTATTGTGCTTGTAGTATGTTTAGTTGAATAAATATCTTCATCTCTACTTTGCCCTGCCATCTCTATTGATATATCATTAGTGTCTATAAGAGCATTATCTGTACGAGTTAAGTTATAGCTTTCATTTTCATAAATACTTTTTAAACTTCCTGTTGGCTGAATATCTCCAAGAAGTCTACTCTTACCAATTGCTTTAATATAGTTGTCTTCACTAAGCCCTACATCATCCATGTTTTCAAGGTTTACAGTAAAGTTGTATAAATTTCCAATACTACTCCATATAGCTCTATTTATAACTATATTTCCATCAGCATCTTTATATATATTAGAATAGCTTGAACCATTTATTACATTATCAATTGTAGCTTTTGAAATAGTATATGTGTCATCTTTTGATGAACCTTGAAAAACAATGCTTTCAATTTCATTGTTTTCAATAAGTCCTTTAGAAATAAGGATTTGTTGTGTTTCGAAGTTAAATCCAGATCCAATTAATGTTCCAGAGTTAAAAGTAGCTTGTGGAATAGGAAGTGTTCCTGTATTTCCTATTTGGTATCTAAAACCTGTTTGTGCAGTTTCTTCTAAGCTTACTTTTGTTGTTTCTCCGTAAACATATGCTCCCTCTTCAAAGATGTAAGATTCAACTTTAATTGCAGGAACCCCTGGGTCTATTGTTAATTTAGCTGTTTCAATATCTGTAATTTGATTTGTTTTTACAAAATCATCATCAGTTACAGGATCTTCTGACTGAGGGGAATAAGTCCATGTTTCATAATGAGTAACAATATCATTTTGAGTTTCAATTGCTATACTCGGATATCCTTGTAACTCTATTTCTCCACTGAAAGCTTCATCTATTTCAAGTCTTTTCTTATGATTAAATATCAGCTTATTTGTAAATGTATATCCGTCATCAATATATTTTTGAATTTCAGTTTTTGGATCTAGTTGCCAATATGTATGTTCTTGTGCACTGGCATTTATTTGTGTAAAACTTCCAAGAGGTAATGAAGTTTCTACTCCATTTTTCTCAAAAACCCCCATAACGATTTGGGAGGTATCTTCCTTAAACCAAGTTTGTAAAGGAATGTCTTCGTCTCCTGGAGTTGGTTTTTCCATTTTGATTATTATATTTTCCAGCTCAAAATCCCTAGGCAGTGTATTTACTGTATAAGCATTAAATACCGGTGTATTTGTCTTGTTTGTAAAGTTGTCTAAATATATCGAAGTTAAAGTATCATCATCAAATGTATGACTGTCTACTTTCTCCAGTTCTTCGTTTCTTAAATATGTATCTTGTAAAAAGTCTGGTGCTAATTCGCTAAATCTAAAGTTTCTATTATAAGGCTTAGACCATGTAACACCACTTTCGTATATTACAGAAGGAATAATATCTACATTTATTAAGTTGTTTGATATATTTGGTTGGGCAGGTATAGCGATATAATACTCTCTATACTCTCCTTTATAAATTGGCTCTCCAAACATACTAACAGTTGTATCTTTATTTGCTGTATAATCATAGGTAAGTAAATCTTCTTCATCGTTATAATAATCAATAAAGTCCCAAGCCGAGGTGTCTTTATTTGTTGTTTCCCAAATAAGAGCTCCCCCTTCTTTTGGCTTACCTATATAATCTTGCTCTGTTATTAAATTTGCTTCATAATCATACTCTACTATGCTGCCATCCGCATTTTTAGTCCAAACTAATAAGTCCGAATCATAAATCCCACTAGGGCTTTCACCAAAGTTTTCTGGATTAACTGCTATACTTGCATTGTTGATTACTGCTGCATCATCTGTTGAGTCATTAGATATTCTAACTTTATAACCAATATAGTTATATCTATCCCATAGTACAGGACTAGATAAAGGCTCAATATCTACATTCCAAATTAAGTTAGTGTTAATAAGTGTATAAGATGCAAGGGAAGCATCCCCTGGAGTTTCATCATATCCATGTAAGTTTTCGCTACCTGTGTCATCAACATATTTGTTGTACCCAGAACCTGTTTGGATTTGAATTTGTGCATTTTCTGGCACGTCCCCATAAAACTTAAGAGCAAGCTCTACACTTGTAGGGTTACTGGCATATAAAACACCTATAGGGTTATTAAAAGTTACGCTCCCCCTTAGGCCTTCTGTGGCACCAGTTGTTTCTGTAAAGTCTCCTGCATCAATTACCCTTGCTTCTATACCCATTAAGTTATCTCTTTGATCTTCAGGGATTTCACTAAAGTTAGTCGTAGATACAAGTTTGTTGCCACCATTGTAATAGAAATATGGAAGCTCAAATGTAATGCTTAAGTCTTCAGCTCGTCCGCTATCAAATCCTGGATTGATAGTAGCCCTAACTGTCATTTCATCATTTCTTGAAAGAAGGGTTGTATTTACCCCTATATCTACCCCTACATTACCTACCTTAGCTAAGCTAGTGGTTACAGGAGGAGTTATTCCATTTTTTGATAAAATACTTCCTATCTCATTTGACAAGCTTCCTATCGTAAATCGACTAGACATTACTTGATTACTTGCTAATGTAAACTGATTTGCAGTAGCGTTTAAGTTTGATGCTGCTATATATTGACTAGCTCCACTCTCCCCTGCTGCAAATACTTTTGAGTGTGTAGCATCCACAGTCATAGTAAGGGCCATCGTTAAGATTATCCCTAACAACACTACTTTTTTAAATTGTTTTTTCATAGTTTAAAATTATTCCCTTCTGAAACTATTATATTTGCAATCTATTTAGATTATGTATTTGTTGTCAACTGTATTATCTTACAGTAAAATGATGTATTTTTCAACATTTTTAGTGATTATATCCACATTCTTCATCTTTTTACAGTAATTTGAACATATATAGTCTAATTATACCAAAAAAAACCTTTTCACACCACGAATATTAAGAAATAATTAAATTTTAATCTTTGGCTAAGCAAAAAAATGACTAGCAAATTTGCTAGTCATTTTATATTTAAATATATATTATTATTTAAGTTTTAAGGTAGGGAAAATTCCCTTTTTTATAGTCTTAAACATTAACCTCAACTTCAATTTCTATAATTCTATAATAATCTATTTTAGATACTTTAATAAACAAGTTTTCATAAGTAAAACTGTCTCCTACTTTAGGAAGCTGACCAAATTCATGAGTCACCCAGCCACTTACAGTTTGAATATCTTCGTATTTTTCTTTGTCATAGGTTTTATCAAAGTTTTCGAAAAAAGATTCTAAACTTGCAGAACAAAGAACTGTATATCTATTGTCTGAAACATTTTCAAAGTCTGAAACAACTTCTTCATGTTCATCCCATATTTCCCCAACAAGCTCCTCTATAATATCTTCTATTGTAACAATCCCAAGGGTTGAGCCAAACTCATCCACAACCATACAAATGTGAGATTTGTTGTTTTGAAGTTTTCTAAAAAGCTTAGATATTTTTGTTTTTGGAACAGTTGCATAAATTGGTTTAATAATATCTTCAATAGTCTCTTTACCTTCAAGAAATTCTTCATAAAAATCTCTTTCATGTATAAATCCTATAATTTGATCTAAATTTTCCTCATACACAGGAATTCTAGAAAACCTACTCTCAGAAAATATGCTTCTTATTTCTTCCATAGTAAGAGATTTTGACATAGCGACAATGTCAAGCCTTGATGTCATAATTTCAGAGACTTCACAATCATCAAATTCTATTGCAGAACAAATAAGTTCACTTTCATACTCGTTTAAACCGCCTTTTTCCTCAGCGTCTTCAATCATAGTAATTAACTCTTCATCACTAACGCTTTGAGGCTTTTCAAAATCAAAAATCTTACCAAGAAGTTTTTGAAATAGAGTGAATGGATAATTTAGTGGGGTTAAAGTAAACATAAAAAATCTTAGGATAGGTGCTGAAAATATAGCAAATTTCTCAGGGTATTCTTTCGCTAAAGTTTTCGGAGTGATTTCCCCAAAAATAAGGACTAGAATTGTCATTACTGCAGTGGAAACCCCTACTGCTGCTGATTCATTGCCTTTCATTATACTTGTAAATAAAACTGTTGCTAAAGATGCCGAAACTATATTTACGATGTTGTTTCCTATTAAAATTGTAGATAATACTTTGTCAAATTTTTCAGATAGCTCATATGCTAACGCAGCGCCCTTTACATCATTTTTCATTAAATTTTTAAGCCTAATTTTGTTCAAACTTGAAAAAGCTGTTTCTGTTGAGGAAAAATAAGCTGAAAACATAATTAGTATGACAATGGACATACTGAGCGCTATTTGAGATTCTTGCATTGTGGTTTTGTTCTCCTTTTGGTTTCTTTTTTTTGTGTAACTAAAAAATAAATATTAATAATTACCCTTTAGATTATACACTATATATCAAAATAAATCATTTAATTTTTTCATTATTTTTATTAATTTATAGGATTTAATCTAAAAAACACTATAATAAAATTTTTTTTTACTTAAAAAAGCTACCTAGTTTTTATTTTTTTAAATTTCTTTTTTAAGATTTCTTTCAATAGAAGACTTTATCCCATCTTTATCTTTTAAATCATCATATAAAATAAATTCTCTAAAAGGTGTTTCCTTAAAAAGATAAATTTCATCAGCTAAAGATAGGGCTGTATCTAGGTCATGAGTAATAACAACAATTACTTTGTTTTTATTTTTTGCTAAAGATTTAAATGTGTCTATAAAATAATTCCTAAGAGAAATATCTAAAGCGTTAAAAGGCTCATCAGCTAAAATAATATCTCTATCTAAAACAAGAGCCCTTGCTATATTAACCCTACTTTTCATCCCCGAGCTTAAACTTTTAGGGAATTTATAGGCCTCTTCTTTTAGCCCTACAAAATCTAGGATATTTATAACTTTGTCTTCTATATCACTTTTTTCTTCTTTATCT
>CAYJAA010000008.1:0-15589 GCA_964368185.1 uncultured Lachnospiraceae bacterium
AAGCGCACTAGTTGATGGAGAAGTAGATATCGCTTATAGCAAGCAAACTCAAGCTGATAAAACAGCAGCGGTTCAAGCTTATGCAAACAATATTCTGGCTAGTCTTAACCCTACAACAGGAGTTAGCGCAACAATTAGCCACACTTCAGGAAATATTTATAAAGTAGACCTTAGTAAAGGCGGAAGTCTAGCTATTCATACTCTTAACATGACTTATTTCGTGTTAGGTGAAACGGATGATGAAGCTATTGATAGAGCAATGTCTTTTGTTAATGCAGGCGAAATTGATATAGCTTATAGCAAACAAAGTGATTCTGATAAAGAAGATGCGGTTAAAGCTTATGTAGATAATATTCTATCAGGGATCAGCCCTTCTACAGGAGTTAGTGTTACAGTTACTCATGACTTTGCTGATGTTTTCACTGTGAGATTTAGTAAAGGTCTTGCCAATGACACGAAAAACCTTAACATGAGCTTTAATGTTCTTGATGAAACTGACGCTGAGGCAGTTGCGAGAGCAAAAGATTCAATTGTTGGTGGAACAGTAAGTGTATATTTCAGTCAACAAACTGAAGCTGATAAAGTAGCGGCGGTACAAGATTACATTGACGATCTTCTTGGAAATATTGTCCCTACTACAGGAGTTACTGGAACTGTTAGCTTTGATACAGGAAATACTTACTCTGTAGCCCTTTCTAAAGGCTTAGCAAATGACTCAAAAGATATTGATATGACCATTAATGTCCTTCCTGAAACTGAGGCGGAAGCAGTTGAAAGAATTAAAGGATTAATCGTTGATGGAGAAGTAGATCTTGCTTATAGCAAACAAACTCAAGCTGATAAAACCAAAGCGGTTCAAGATTATGTAGATGCTATAACAGGTGCTTCAGGAGTTAGTGGAGTTGTTACCTTTACTTCAGGAAATACTTACTCTGTAGCTCTTGAATTAGGTGCAGAAAGTGACACAACAAGTATTGATATGACATACAATGTCCTTGCTGAAACAGATGAAGAAGCAGTTGCTAGAGCAAAGAATTCAATAGTTGGTGGTCGTGTATACATTGCTTATAGTAAACAAACTGAAGCTGATAAAGTAGCGGCAGTTCAAGATTATATTGATGACCTTCTTGGAGATATTGACCCTACTACAGGAGTTAGTGGAGTTGCCCGCCAAAATCCAGACAACTCTTACACTATAACCCTTAGTAAAGGTGGCGCAAATGACACAACAGATATTGACATGATTATTAATGTTCTTGCTGAAACTGACGCTGAGGCAGTTGAAAGAGTAAAAGCACTAATTGTTGATGGAGACATAGATATAGCTTATAGCAAACAAACTCAGGCTGATAAAACAGCGGCTGTTCAAGATTATGTTGATGGACTTCTTACATCAGGAGTTAGCGCTAATGTTACATACGACGCTATAAACGACAAATATTCAGTAGAGCTTTCTAGAGGTAACGCTAGTGATACAAAAGACATTAGTATGAATATCAATGTTTTAGCTGAAACAGATGCTGAAGCAATTGAAAGAGCTAATTCTTTAATAGCTGGTGGAAGCGTAGATGTAGCTTATAGTAAGCAAACTGAAGCTGATAAAACAGCGGCTGTTCAAGACTATGTTGATAATATTTTATCAAGTGCAGCTCCTACTACAGGAGTTAGCGCTAGTGTAACCCTAAGTGGAGGAAACACTTATACAGTAGAACTTTCTAAAGGCTCAGAAAATGGCACAAAAAATATTGATATGAAAATTAATGTTTTAGCCGAGACAGATCAAGAAGCAATAAATAGAGCTCTGGAGCTAATTAAAGACGGAGAAGTAAGTGTAGCTTATGAAAACCAATCAGATGCTGATAGAGAAGCTGCTGTTGAAGCCTATGTAAATGAACTTGTTAAAGGTACAGGAGTTAGCATAGGGGTTAGTTACAATCCAGGAACTGGAAAATATATGATATCTGTTAGTAAAGGCGGACTTGGTGAGATAAAATTTATAACAATGAAAATAACAGTATATTATGAAACTCTTGAAGGAGATAATCAAGTTATCACTGAGGGAGATGAGGAACCTCTTGTATTTAAGACAGAGGGAGTAGTAGATGCTTTCTTAGAGCTATACCTAAATGGTAAGATAGTAGATAAAGCAAATTACACTACAGTAGATGGATCAGTTATTTTCACATTAAATGGAGATTATGTAAAAACACTACCAGTAGGTGAACATGTGTTTACAGCAAGATTTATAGATGGAGAAGCAACTATAAATCTACAAGTAATCACAGCTGAAGAAGCTAGCAAAACACCTCAAACAGGGGATAACAGTATGATGACACTTCTTATAGGAGTTATGGTTATTTCTCTTGGTGGAGTTGGAGCAGTAGTTTATAATAAGAAAAAAAATAACAAAGTAGATAATGAGAAATAATTAATATTTCCATTAAAAAACTAAAAAAGTAGTAAGGCTTAAAGCCTTACTACTTTTTTGTTATTTATTTAAATAAAGATTAAAATAAAAGTTTAATTTATAACTATATATCAACATATTAAATAAATTTAACTTTCATAAGTATTTAATATGTTTTGTGAGATATGGCGTTTAGACATCCTTGTATTCATAGCCTTTTTTTCAATATATTTGTGAGCTTCTTCTTCATTCATATTTAAATGAGAGATTAAAATACATTTAGCTCTGTCTATAATCTTAATATCTTCTATTTTTTTCGTTAATTTTATATTTTGTTTTTGTATATTTTTAATTCTTATACTAGTAGCTTTAGACAGCTTAAGGGCCATCCATAACATATTCCTATTAAGGGGCTTAGATATAGTAATAATCCCTAAATCTTCAACCAAACTTGACATATATTCATAAATATCATTTTTCACAATAAATATCACTTGGCTAGAAGGCCCTTGAATAAGATCCTTTGCTAAATCCGCCCCTGATTGTGTTTGCACAGGGCTATTTATAATATATAAATCAAAACCTTTTTCAAGGGATAATCTCCTAGCATCTCCACAAGTTTTAGCAGTAGAAATATTTTTACAAGAAATTGAGTTTAGGACACTAGAGATTATTTCTATTCCCTTATCAGAATGGGAAATAATTAATGCACTTTCCATTGTAATCTCACCTTTATTCTATAATATTTCAAAATTGTGTTCTTTATAATAAACTTCTTTATTGGATGTTTTTTGAAAGTCCAATAATTCTTCTTCTTTAAGCTTAATATAGCTTTGTAAATACTCCTCATTTATATGCTTTTTAAGGAAACTGCTCTTTTTAGCAATATTTATAGCCTCAGACAAGTCCTTAGGCAGCGTATTTAGCTCTTTTAGTATAGCCTCATCACATACATCTAAATTTGCTTCTATAGATGGTGTAAGCTCTAGGTTGTTCTCAATGCCATAAATACCTGCATATAAAATAAGAGAAAATGCTATATATGGGTTTAGGGTAGGGTCTGGAGAACGTAGTTCAATTCTCTCATTTCCCTTACTTGAAATAGGTTTTCTAATTAATTGAGATCTATTTTGGTGGGACCATGAAATATATTTCGGGGCTCCAAATGTACCAAAACGCTCATAAGAATTATTAATAGGATTTAAAAATAATGTTATTTCTTGGATTTTTTCTAAAATCCCAGCAATAAAAGATCTTGCATACTTTATATTTTCACTATCGTGATCACTTAAAGTGTTTACCCCATCTTTGTATAGGGAAATATTTAAATGCATACCACTACCACTTTTATCCATAAAAGGTTTTGGCATAAAAGATGCAAAAAGTCCATTTCTTGTGGCGATAGATTTAACGATAGCCTTAAATGTTAAAAAATTATCCGCAGCAGATAAAGGATCACTAAACTTAAAGTCAATTTCATTTTGTCCTGGCCCTTGTTCATGGTGAGAGCTTTCTGGGTTAAGCCCCATGTCTTCTAGACATAAACATATTTCACGCCTTATATTCTCCCCCTTATCTAAGGGAGAAATATCAAAGTACCCTCCATTATCCAGTGGTTTCATAGTTGGTTGATTAGATTCATCTGCATGGAAAAGATAAAACTCACACTTTGTTCCCATTTTACAGCTAAAGCCTAATTCTTTTAAGTCTCTAACTGCTTTTCTTAACATATTTCTTCCATCTGCAATAAAATCTGTTCCATCAGGATTTTTTATATCACAATAAAAACGAAGAACCGAATTTGTTTGAGGTCTCCAAGGGAGTAAGCTCAGGCTTGACAAATCCGGAAATAATAATAAATCTGTGTTATTGATATCACTAAAGATTTTAATTGGGCAAGGATCAAAAGCTATTCCATGCCTAAAAGCATCCTTAAGCTCCTCTGCCATTATAGAAATATTTTTTTGATTTCCTAAAGGATCACAAAAAAACAATCTGATAAATTTTACATCATGCTCATCTATAAACTCTAATATTTCTTTATTTACCATCATTAAAACTCCTTAAGTATAAAATAAAAACGTCCATCAAAAGTAATAAGCAAAAAAGCTATAAAATACTTGATGAACGTCATTGTTCTGATGCAATTATACACAAGATAATTCCTTTTGTCAATTTTCATTTTAAAAAAAAATAAAAAAAAGGATTGACAAACAAAAAGATATGTGGTAGACTGCCAAACATAAACAACAAAGACGTTGTGAGCACTCAGGTGTTCATGACGTCTTTTTTTTATAAATTTTGATTTATAAAATAATTATAACGGAGGAAGAAGATATGAATAATATTCCAAAACTATTTGCTAGTAAAGTATTTAATGACGAGGTAATGAGAGATAGATTACCAAAAGATGTTTACAAAGCCCTGAAAAAAACTATTGAGCTTGGAAAACATTTAGAACTTGATGTTGCTAATGTTGTAGCTTCAGCTATGAAAGACTGGGCTTGTGAAAAGGGTGTAACTCATTTTACTCATTGGTTCCAACCTATGACAGGAATCACAGCTGAAAAACATGATAGCTTTATATCACCAGTAGAAGGTGGAAAAGTGATTATGGAGTTTTCTGGAAAAGAACTAGTTCGTGGAGAACCTGATGCATCATCATTTCCTAATGGTGGAATAAGAAGCACATTTGAGGCAAGAGGTTATACTGTTTGGGATATTACCTCATATGCATTTATTAAAGATGGAACTTTATGTATTCCTACTGCTTTTTGTTCTTACTCTGGTGAAGCCTTAGATAAAAAGACTCCTCTTTTACGTTCTATGGAAGCCATTAATGAACAATCCCTTAGAATCTTACGCCTTTTTGGAAATACAACAGCTAAAAGAGTAAACTCAACTGTTGGTCCAGAACAAGAATATTTCTTAATTGATAAAGAAATTTTCCTAAAGCGTCCTGATCTTATATATTGTGGAAGAACTCTTTTTGGAGCAAAACCACCAAAAGGCCAAGAGCTTGATGATCACTATTTTGGAACAATTAAATCTAGAGTAGCTGTATTTATGAAAGAGCTTGATGAAGAGTTGTGGAAAATTGGTATAATGGTAAAAACAAAACATAATGAAGTTGCTCCTGGACAACACGAACTTGCTCCTATTTTTACAACAACAAATATTGCTACAGACCACAACCAACTTACAATGGAACTTATGAAAAGTATAGCTGATAAACATGGTCTTGCTTGTTTACTACATGAAAAACCTTTCGCTGGAGTAAATGGTTCTGGAAAACATAATAACTGGTCTCTTTCAACAGATACAGGAATAAACCTTTTAGAACCAGGAGAAACCCCACATGAAAATGCACAATTTATATTATTCTTAACAGCTGTTATAAAAGCCGTTAATGAATACCAAGACTTACTTCGTGTATCAGTTGCAAATGCTGGTAACGACCATAGACTTGGTGCAAATGAAGCTCCACCAGCAATTGTGTCAATGTTTTTAGGAGATGAGCTAACAGGAATTTTAGAATCTCTTGAAAAACAAGAAGAATATAAGGGTGTAGAAAAAGGGCAAATGGAACTTGGCGCAACAGTCCTACCTCACTTCCCTAAAGACACAACTGACAGAAATAGAACATCTCCTTTCGCCTTTACAGGAAATAAGTTTGAATTTAGAATGCTTGGTTCAACATTTTCAATATCAGGACCAAATATTATTCTAAATACAATTGTAGCAAAAGCTTTAGATGAATTTGCTGAAACCTTAGAAAAAGCACAAGACTTTAATTTAGAACTTAAAAAGCTTGTAAGGGAAACAATTAAAGAAAACAAACGAATTATATTTAATGGAAACAACTATGCTGATGAGTGGGTTGTAGAAGCTAAAAAAAGAGGGCTTTTAAATTTAAAAACTACTGTTGAGGCTTTACCAGAATTTATAAATCCTAAAAATGTTGCTTTATTTGAAAAGTATAATGTTTTTTCTGAAAATGAGCTTCACGCTCGTTATGAAATCTTAATGGAAGGCTATCAAAAAACAATACATATTGAAGCTTTAACATTTATAGAAATGATAAAAAAACAAGTTTCACAATTTACACTATCTTTTCAAAAGGAACTTTTAGAAATTGTGGCTAACAAAGAAGCATTTGGTATAGATTCTTACCTAGAAAAAGGGCTGGCTAATAAATGTAGCGAATTATTAAAAGAAGTTTATACACAAACATATGAGCTTGAAAAAAATCTAATCGCTACAAAAGAAATAGAAGATACCTTAGAACTTGGAAAATATTATAGAGACAATGTATTTACCTTAATGACAGAAATTAGAGTTATGGTAGATGAACTTGAAACAATTGTTCCTAAAAAACACTGGACCCTACCAACTTATGGAGAGTTACTATACAGTGTAAACTAAATATCCGCACAAAGGAGTGCATTTGATGAAATAATCAAATGCACTTTTTTATTATAAAAAAAAAATAAATGGAGGAAATTATTATGAATGAAGTATTATCAGAGTTATATGGAGTATGGTTTCTTATAGGGGCTGCCTTAGTGTTTTTTATGCAAGCTGGCTTTGCTATGGTAGAAACAGGGTTTACAAGGGCTAAAAATGCCGGAAACATTATTATGAAAAATCTTATGGATTTTTGCCTTGGTACAGTTATGTTTATCCTAATCGGATTTACAGTAATGATGTCAGAGGATTATGTTTTAGGGCTATTTGGAATGCCAAATTTTCAAATCTTTACAGATTATGCAAATTTCCCTTGGGCAGTTTTTATCTTTAACTTAGTTTTTTGTGCTACTGCTGCAACTATTGTATCAGGAGCTATGGCAGAAAGAACAAAGTTTAGCGCTTACTTATTTTACAGTGCTATACTAAGTGCGATTATATATCCTATTCAAGCAGGTTGGGTATGGAATGCACAAGGATTTTTATTTAAAATGGGCTTTATTGACTTTGCTGGTTCTGCAGCTATTCATACTGTAGGGGGTGTATCTGCCTTAGTAGGGATAATGTTCCTAGGGCCTCGTATTGGAAAATATGTTAAAGACAAAAAAACTGGGAAAACAATCGTAAAAGCGATTCCTGGACACAACCTAACAATCGGAGCACTAGGTGTATTCATTTTATGGTTTGGTTGGTATGGATTTAATGGAGCGGCTGCTACTACCTTAAGTGGAATTGGGGGTCTTGCTTCTATCTTCGTTACAACAACAATTGCTCCTGCAGTTGCTTCTGTAACAACAATGATTTATACATGGATTAAAAATGGAAAACCTGATGTGTCTATGACACTTAATGCTGCTCTTGCAGGGCTTGTAGGGATCACAGCTGGTTGTGCAGTAATGGATGCAGCAGGAGCAGTTATAGTAGGTCTTGTTGCTGGAATATTAGTTGTGGTAGCTGTTGAGTTTATTGATATCAAGTTAAAACTAGATGATCCTGTTGGTGCTGTTGCTGTTCATGGAGCTAATGGTATTTGGGGTACTCTTGCAGTAGGTCTATTCGCTGTAGAAGGTGGTTTATTCTACGGAGGAGGTTTTGAGCTACTTGGTATTCAAGCTATAGGGATTACGCTTATTATCATTTGGACAGCTGTTACTATGTCAATTACCTTTGCTCTTATTAAAAAGTTCCATGGCTTAAGAGTTTCAAAAGAAGAAGAACTTTTAGGACTAGATTCAACAGAGCATGGACTAGATAGTAGTTACGCTGACTTTATGCCATCATTTACATATGCTGTAGAAGATGAAAAACCTCTTGTTACAACACCAATTGAAAAAGCTGTTCCTGTTGTTGATACCTCAAACCCAAATGCAAAACTTACAAAACTTTCTATTATCACAAAACAAAGTAAGTTTGAGAAATTAAAACTAGACTTAGAAGCTTTAGGAATTACAGGTATTACTGTAACACAAGTTTTAGGTTGTGGGATGCAAAAAGGTTCAAATAGATATTACCGTGGTGTTGAAATTGAATCAACCCTTTTACCTAAAGTAAAAGTTGAAATTGTTGTATGCAAGATTCCTGTTAGTGATGTTGTTGAAACTATCAAAAAAGCTTTATATACTGGAAACATTGGAGATGGAAAAATATTTATATATGATGTTGAAAATGTAATAAAAGTAAGAACTGGAGAAGAAGGATACGAAGCTTTACAAGATGATTAAATAAAAAAATAAAAACAGTACAAAGATTTAAAAACTTTGTACTGTTTTTTTATTTTATAACTTGATTTTTTATAAATATCGTGATATAATTTGCCTCAATATATTAAATATACGACAAAGAGGTCGCAGATATAAACATTCTTTTAGAGTGTTTATGTGTGTGGCCTCTTTTTATATAGTAAGTATATAGGAGGGTGTTAAATGAAAAAAAATTTACTTTATGATGAAAAATTCGAGCATGACGCTTGTGGTATTGGGGCAGTTGTTTCAATAGATGGAGAGAAAAGCTACAAAATTGTTTCTGATGCTTTAGAGATTGTAGAAAAGCTAGAACATAGAGCAGGAAAAGATGCTTTAGGGGAAGTTGGAGATGGGGTTGGTATCTTAACTCAAATTTCTCACAACTTTTTTAAAAGCCTAAACCTTGACTTTGATATTGGCCTTGAGGGAGATTATGGTGTGGGTATGTTTTTCTTACCTGAAGAAAAACTAAAAAGAAATCAAGGGAAAAAAATGTTTGAGCTAATTGCTAAAAGATTAGGTATTGAAGTTTTAGGTTGGAGAGATGTTCCTACTAATTCAGCTATCCTTGGGAAAAAAGCCCTTGATAAAATGCCTAAAATACAGCAGTGTTTTATGAAAAGACCAGAAAATGTAAATAAAGGAATAGATTTTGATAGAAAGTTATATGTAATAAGACGTGAGTTTGAACATAGCTGTCCTTCTATATACGTTGTTAGTTTATCTTCTCGTACTATCGTATATAAGGGAATGTTTTTAGTAAACCAACTTAGAAAGTTTTACCTAGATTTACAAGACAAAAAATATATTAGTAGCATAGCTATGGTACATTCAAGATTCTCTACAAACACAAACCCTAGCTGGGAGAGAGCTCATCCTAATAGAATGATACTTCACAATGGGGAAATAAATACAATACGTGGAAATGTTGATAGAATGCATGCAAGGGAAGAAACGATGCATTCTGATGTATTAGGAGATGATATAACGAAAGTGTTACCTGTAATCAGTGGAGAGGGTTCAGACTCTGCTATGTTTGATAATACTCTTGAATTTTTATATATGAATGGAGTAGATCTACCTCTTGCTGTAATGATGACAATTCCAGAACCATGGAAAAACAATGACACTATGGATAGAAAGAAAAAAGATTTCTATCACTATTATGCTACAATGATGGAGCCTTGGGATGGGCCAGCAGCTATTTTATTCTCAGATGGAGACATTATGGGAGCAGTTTTAGACAGAAACGGGCTACGTCCTTCTCGTTATTATATTACTGATTATAATATTTTGATTTTATCTTCTGAAGTTGGGGTTTTAGACATTGATCCTAAAAAAATAATTAAAAAATCTCGCCTTAAGCCAGGTAAAATGCTTTTAGTGGATACAGTAAACAAAAAAATTATTTCTGATGATGAGTGTAAGAGTCACTATGCTTCTAAAAAGCCTTATGGGGAATGGATAGATGGAAATTTAGTAAAACTAAAAGATTTACCTATTCCAAACAAAAAAATCCCTATATATTCTCAAGAAGACAGAGATAAAATGTATAAAGTTTTTGGTTATACTTATGAGGATATCAAAAATAATATTCTACCTATGGCGAAAAATGGCCTTGAGCCAACTTCTTCTATGGGAACAGACATACCTCTTGCTGTACTGTCTGATAACCACCAACCTTTATTTAGATATTTCAAACAACTTTTTGCCCAAGTAACAAATCCTCCTATTGACTCTTTAAGAGATGAGGTTGTTACTGACACAACTGTATATATAGGTTCTGATGGAAATTTATTAGAAGATGATGCAGTAAATTGTAATGTTTTAGAGGTAGATAACCCTATCTTAACAGCAACGGATTTAGAAAAAATAAAATCAATTAATAAAAAAGGCTTTAAAGTAGAAACAGTATCCCTACTTTATTACAAAAACACTTCCCTTGAAAAAGCTTTAGAACAACTATTCGTAAAATGCGATAAAGTATATAAAAATGGAGGGAATATTATTATCCTTTCTGATAGAGGTATTGATGAAAATCATGTAGCAATCCCTTCTTTACTTGCAGTTTCAGCTATGGAACAATATTTAGTAAAAACAAAGAAGAGAACAGCTATTTCTATCATCTTAGAAAGTGGAGAGCCTAGAGATGTTCACCAATTTGCTACTTTACTTGGTTATGGAGCAAGGGCAATACATCCATATTTAGCTCATGAGTGTATTGAAGAATTTATTAATATGAAAATTTTAGATAAAGACTTACATACAGCTATAAATGACTATAATAGTGCCGTTTTACATGGGATAGTAAAAGTGTCTGCAAAAATGGGTATTTCTGTAATCCAGTCTTATCAATCAGCTCAAATTTTTGAAGCAGTAGGAATTAATAAAAAGATAGTAGACAAATATTTTACAAACACTGTTAGCAGAATAGAGGGTATAGGTCTTGAAGAAATCGCTGAGGGAGTTGAGTTTAGACATTCAAAAGCCTTTGAGCCTTTAGGACTAGGAGTAGACACTACCCTTGACAGTATAGGGTATGCAAAGCTTGTAAATGGAGAAGAAAAAGAAGAACATTTATATAATCCTCAAATTATTATAGCCTTACAACAAGCTGCTCAAAATGGAGATTATAAAAGATTTAAAGAATATACGAAAATGGTGAATAATGAGAATAAACCATATACTCTAAGAGGTCTTTTAGATTTTAACTATGGAAATGCAATTCCTATTGAAGAAGTAGAGTCAGTAGAAGAGATTGTAAAAAAATTCAAAACAGGGGCTATGTCTTATGGTTCAATATCAAAAGAGGCCCATGAATGTATGGCTATTGCTATGAACAAAATAGGAGGAAAGTCAAACTCTGGAGAAGGTGGAGAAGAGCCACAAAGACTAAAAACAGAAAAAAATAGTGCTATAAAACAAGTCGCTTCTGGGCGTTTTGGTGTAACAAGTGAATATTTACTTAGCGCAAAAGAAATCCAAATAAAAATGGCTCAAGGGGCAAAACCTGGAGAGGGTGGACATTTACCAGGAGAAAAAGTGTATCCGTGGATTGCAAAAACAAGACATTCAACCCCTGGAGTAACTTTAATTTCTCCACCACCTCATCATGATATTTATTCTATTGAAGATTTAGCCCAGCTTATTTATGACCTTAAAAACGCAAATAGAAAAGCTAGAATTTCTGTGAAATTAGTATCAGAATCAGGAGTTGGAACGATTGCTGCAGGAGTAGCAAAATCAGGGGCTTCAGTTATTTTAATATCTGGTTATGACGGAGGAACAGGAGCAGCTCCAATAAGCTCTATTTTAGACGCGGGTCTTCCTTGGGAGCTTGGGCTTGCTGAGGCTCATCAAACACTAATAGAAAATGATTTAAGACAAAGCGTTATCTTAGAAACTGATGGTAAGTTAATGAGTGGAAGAGATGTAGCTATTGCCTCAATTTTAGGAGCAGAGGAGTTCGGCTTTGCTACTGCCCCTCTTGTAACTATGGGTTGTATGATGATGAGGGTTTGTAACTTAGATACTTGTCCTGTTGGGATTGCAACTCAAAATGAAGATTTGCGTAAAAGGTTTAGAGGAAAGCCTGAGTATGTAATGAACTTTATGAGATTTATTGCAATGGAACTTCGTGAAATTATGGCAAGTCTTGGGGTTAGAACATTAAGGGAATTAACAGGCAGAACTGACTTAATAAAAGTAAATGATATGAGTACCTCAACAAGAGCAGAGCTAGTTGATATGAGTAAAATCATATCAGATGTTTATTCTAAAATAGAAGAAAAAACCTTTGACTTTACTAAAGTATATGACTTTAAATTAAATGAAACCATTGATGAAAAAGTGTTACTTAAGAGATTCGAAAAAGCAATAAAAAATAATATACCTCATAGTGAAAAAATTTCTGTGTGTAGTACAGATAGAACCCTTGGAACAATTTTAGGCTCCCAAATAAGTGAAAGCTTCCAATCAACCTTGAAAGATGACACTTATACAGTAGAGTGTACTGGTGGCGTAGGTCAGTCCTTTGGAGCTTTTATTCCAAAAGGGCTAACTTTAAAACTAGAAGGGGACGCTAATGACTATATAGGTAAGGGACTATCTGGAGGTAAAATTATCGTATCTCCTCCAAAGGAAAGTTTATTTAAAGCAGAAGAAAATATCATTATTGGTAATGTAGCCTTTTATGGGGCAACTTCTGGAAAGAGTTATATAAATGGAATCGCAGGAGAGCGTTTTATGGTTCGTAACTCTGGGGTTATTGGAGTTGTTGAGGGGTGTGGAGATCACGGACTTGAATATATGACCGGAGGAAAAGCTGTTATTTTAGGACAAACTGGTAAAAACTTTGCTGCTGGTATGAGTGGTGGAATTGCTTATGTACTAGATACAAATCATGATTTATATTTAAAACTAAATAAAGAGTTTGTATCAATGAAAGAAGTTGAAAATAAATATGATATAGAAGAACTAAAATCTTTAATAAAAGAACATGTTATGGAAACAGGCTCTAAAAAAGGAAAAGAAATTTTAGATAATTTTAAAGACTATATTAAAGACTTTAAAAAGATAGTTCCAAATGATTATCAAAAAATGTTAAAAAGAATTCATGAATTTGAAGAAAAAGGTATACCTAGTGAAGATGCAGTAATGGAAGCCTTTAAAAAATCAATTATAGGTAAATAGGGGGATAAAATGGGTAAAAACACAGGATTTATAGAATTTGACAGAAAAGCCAATAAAAAAGTTTGTGTCAAAGAGAGAATTTTAAACTTTAATGAATTTTATGATATAGAGTCTACTGAAGAAAGAAAAAAACAAGCAGCAAGATGTATGAACTGCGGTGTTCCATTTTGTGGCTCTGCGATTGAGCTTTCAGGAATGGTTACAGGTTGTCCACTACATAACTTAATCCCAGAGTGGAACGATGAAATATATAATGAAAATTATATTTATGGACTTACTAGACTTTTAAAAACCAATTGTTTCCCTGAATTTACAGGAAGGGTTTGCCCTGCTTTATGTGAAAAGGCTTGTATTAATGGTCTTGATGGAGAGGCTGTAACAGTTCATGATAATGAATTATTCTTAATTGAAAATGGCTTTAAAAATGGATATATGACTCCAAAACCACCAAAGGTTAGAAGTAATAAAAAAATTGCGGTTATTGGTTCGGGACCTTCTGGTCTTGCTGTGGCTGAAAAATTAAACAAAAGAGGTCATAGGGTTAAAGTTTTTGAAAGAGATGATAAATTTGGTGGGCTTTTAATGTATGGAATCCCTAATATGAAACTAGACAAAAATGTTATTAATCGTAGGATTGATTTAATGACACAAGAAGGGGTAACTTTTATCTCAGGTAAAGATTTAGGGAAAAACCTAAAATTAGAAGACCTTGAAAAAGAATTTGATGCAATTGTGTTATGTTGCGGGGCAAAAAAAGCAAGGGATTTAAATATAGAAGGTAGAGAAGCTAAAGGAATATATTTTGCAGTAGACTTTTTAAAAAGCACCACAAAAAGCTTAATTGACAATAATTTAGAAAGTGGATATATTAGCGCAAAAGACAAAAATGTTATAGTTTTAGGAGGTGGGGATACAGGAAACGACTGTGTTGGGACTTGTGTTCGTCATGGGGCTAAATCAGTGGTACAACTTGAGATGATGCCTAAAGCTCCTAGTAAACGCCTTGCCTCAAATCCATGGCCTGAATGGCCTAAGGTGTCTAGTGTTGATTATGGACAAGAAGAGGCGATTGAAAAGTTTGGTAGCGACCCTAGAGTCTATCAAACAACTATTAAAGAAATTTACCAAAAAAATGGGAAAGTCCAAAGTGTATTAACAGTAGAGGTTGCTTTTGAAAATGGAAAATTAGTAGAAGTTTCTGGAAGTGAAAAAAAATTAGAAGCTGATTTAGTTTTAATAGCAGCAGGGTTTGTTGGATACGAAGACTATATTGTCAAGGACATAAAAATCCCTACTAAAAATGACCTTTCTTATAAGACAGACAAAGAAAAAGTTTTTGTTTGTGGAGATATGAAAAGAGGACAATCTCTTGTTGTTTGGGGAATAAGGGATGGAATTAACTGTGCAAAAGAAGTAGATGACTTTCTAATTTCTTAATTTAAGAATAATATATAAAAATAAATTTAAGTATAAAACCTTACAAATGTGGAGGGGTAAAAATGTTAAAAGATCCTAAAAAAACAAAAGAAGATATTATAAGATGGATAAAAGATTATTTTAAGGAAGTAGGAGGAGAATATAAGGCGGTTGTTGGAATTTCAGGGGGTAAGGACAGCTGCATCGTTGCAGCCCTTTGTAAAGAGGCTCTTGGAGCTAACAGGGTTTTTGGTGTTTTAATGCCAAATGGAGTACAGTCTGATATAGAAGACAGCCTAGCTATTGTAAAGCACCTTAAAATTCCTTATACTATCTTAAATATTGAAAAAGGGTATTTAGGATTACTTAAAGAAGTTGAAAATTCTTTTGAAGTAGTTAAAAAAGAAGTTTTAATTAATTTAGCTCCAAGGCTTAGAATGGCTCTTTTATACGCTACGGCTCAGTCCCTACCAGGGAAAGGGCTAGTAGCCAATACTTGTAACCGCTCAGAGGACTATGTAGGATACGCTACTAAATTTGGAGACGGCGCAGGAGACTTTAGCCCCCTACATGACCTTTTAGTTTCTGAAGTAAGGCAAATAGGCTATGAGCTAAACCTTCCAAAAGAATTTGTAGACAAAACACCAAGTGACGGGCTGTGTGGAAAAAGCGATGAAGAGAGCTTAGGTTTTACTTATGAACAGCTTGAAAATTATATTGTTAATAAGACAACAGGGGACTCTACCCTTGATAGTATCATTTTAGAAAAATATAATAAAAATTTACACAAACTAAAACCTATGCCCCACTTTAAGCTAAGTAGTAATTCATAAAGAAAAAATATATTTTATTATAGCTTTAGGAA
>CAYJAA010000008.1:15599-33025 GCA_964368185.1 uncultured Lachnospiraceae bacterium
GGTAGAGATTATTCTATCTCTTTTTTTATGAAAATTTTTATATATAGTCTATAAAATTATATATAAAAAAAGCCGCCACCGTTTTTAGGTGACAGCTTCTTATTTTTTATTATTTTAAATTTAAAATAAATTTCTTATCTTTTAACAAAAACCTTTTTCCTTAAGTCCCACACAAGAAGACCACTAGCCCCTATCATTATAAAGAAAGCAAGTATAGGGTGATAATCACTTTCCTCATTTTCTATAGCTGGGTCAAGGGCTTTTTCGTATTCAGCTATGTAAAAATCAATATATGATTGTTTATCTTCAGTATATTGATAGTTTAAAATAAACTCCTCAACATTAGCACTAACTGCCTCATACTCTTTTCCTTGTTCTTCTTTTTCATAATAGCTAAGTAATGTTTCCATATCCTCGTCAATCTCATAAAGAACAGGAGCTATATCTGGAAGTTTATAATAAGAATTTTCAACCTGTAAATTATAGCCTATATTATAAATCAAAGCCTCATTTTCACTAGTGGATAAAATCTCCATTCCATAAGAAAGGCCTTCTGAAAACCCTATTGGAATATTCATAGAAGGAAATCCTACTAGTGGGGCATAGTTTGAAGTATAAGTTTGTACTTTTGTACTATGTACATTACTAAGAAGTGTTTGCTTTGTTAATAGAGTCGGATATATAACAGCGTCTATATTTGCGTTTTCAAACTGGGCATTTGCCCTACTTATATTGCTATTTCTATTACTAACATAAGATTTATAAGGCGAAGTTTCTCTATAGTCTTTATAGGAATATACTCCCTCATAGCTACTAATATACTGGGTGTATTCTCCACTATCTATTAAGTCTTTAAAAGATGTAATAGGTCCAGTTGTTCCTTTTATATATTCATTAAAGTCCCAAGCCATAGTGGTTGCATCAAATTCATAACTTAAATAAAATGTGCTTAAATAAACAACCTCTGCCCCCTTACTTTCTAAAACCTCAATTTGTTCTTTTACCATTGCTTGTATAAAAGAAGAAGAAGAATTTAACACTCCTGTAAATACTCCTATCCTAATCCCCTCAAGGCTACCCTCTTCTAAGGAAGGCTGATACTGTGTATCCACATTATCTATAATTTCAAGAATAATAGCGTTGTCTTCTACATATTTAGTCATAGGCCCAGCTACATCTCTAAGAGCCTCAAACTTAATTATTCCATCACTTTCTATAATCTCATAAGTTGGTCTCATCCCTACTAAGTTATTTGCTGAAGAAGGAAGTCTTATGGAAGAACCTGTGTCTGAACCAATAGCTGCTACAGCAAAGTTTGAAGCAACAGAAACAGCACTCCCTCCAGAAGAACCATAGGAAGAATAGCTTGTATTGTATGCATTATGTACATAGCCAAAACTACTATGAGAAAATCCTGCATTAAAAGCGAATTCATCCATATTAGCTTTACCTATAATAATAGCTCCTGCATCTATTAAATTTTGAACAATAGGAGCATTTTCTATAGGATAGTTATTTAAAAGCCCGCTAGCCCCATTTGTGGTAGGCATAGACACTACATCTATATTATCTTTTACCATAATAGGAAGACCATGTAAAAGACTTCTTCTGCCACTTTCTTTATATTCTTCATCTAAAGCTCTAGCTTGACTTAAAACATCTTTATTAATTGTTATGACACTATTATACATTTCGTCATACTCATAAATACGCTCTAAATATATCTTTGTAATTTGTTCGTATGTTAAATACCCCTCATCAACATATTCTTGTAGTTCATAAATGTTAAGAGTTGTAATATCTACAACAGGCGAGGTTGTTCCTTGTACAGTATTTGGGATAAATAAAAAAGCAAGAATAAAAACGAATAAAATTTTTTTCATGATACCTTCTCCCACTATTTAAGAAATTTAAATATTATATAAAAAAATTATATCACACTATACTTATTCCCTCAACTAATATTTAACTTTATAATCTTTATTATAGTGGGGTTATTTAACTTAAAGAGTAAAAAAATTATATTTTTTTAATGTACTTTAAAAACCCCTCACAACCCTTTGAAATATCTATATAAGTTTTAGAAAAATCCCCTGTATACCATGGATCAGAAATATCTCTACTCTGCCCACAAAAATCTAGGAGTAAATGTACTTTGCCATCTATATCCCCACCAATAATTCTCTCCAGAGCCCTTAAATTATTTTTATCCATACAAATAAGATAATCATACTCATTATATTCCTCTGCCCTAACTTGTCTAGCTTTTCTTTTTGCAAAAGGAATACTCATTTCCTTTAGCTTTTCTTTTGTTCCATAATGAGTGTCCCTTCCTAGCTCCTCACGACTTGTCCCTGCGGAACTGATAAGAAAGTCTTTTTCCATATTAAGCTTTTTTACCATGTCTTTTAAAACAAATTCTGCCATAGTACTCCTGCAAATATTACCATGACATATCATTAATACTTTTACCATAATATCCCCTTTTTTTAAATACACATCTATTATACTCCCTAAACAGACAAAAAAACAACCTACCTTAAAAAAGAAATAGGTTGTTTATTGTAAATAGTTTTATTATATTAATAATTTGTAAAGTAAGGAGTTACTAAGTCAAGTTGTGTAAAAATCCCATGGACTCCTACTCCATCTTCTTCATGTTGTCCATGATCTGAAATAATAATTATTTTTCCATCCCACATTGCATCAAGCTGTTTAATATAATTGTCAATTTCCTTAATTTTAGTCAGTACATTATTATGTCCTGGGCCATATTCGTGGGAAACATCGTCTACCCCATGAAAGTGAGTATAAATATACTCCTTACCACTTTCTATTTCTATTTTTGTGCTAGCAAACACTTCATCATCTGTAAAGCCATCTTCATTTAAGTCAGCATTTAAAATAGGAGTAATAGAAGTTGTTACTAAAATACTATATCCCTCTACATAAGAAGCATCTACTCCCTTTTCCTGAAGGTATACAAAAATATCATCTATTTCAAGCTCCCTATTTTCTCTAGCTTGAATCCCTGTTTCATCAGGGGTTTTCCCTGTTAATATAGAGGCTAGGGCAATATTGGAAATAGGTTTATATACTGTTGTCATTTTCTCAACATTGTAGTTGTTTATATGGGTTATATATCCTTTACCTAGTGCATTTATATATTCATTATAAGAAATACCATCAATCTCAATAGTTAGGACTTTTTCTCCCTTTTCAACAAGGCTTACCACATCATCATAATAGTCTACTACTGACTTACTTGGAGGGTCTGCCATTATACCACAGATATTTTCAAGCTCAACTTCTCCACTACCACTAATATAATTTATCTTATTTCCAGCTCTATATATATATCCACCCTTATTATCAATAACTTGTTCCCCAGAATAACTCATTATAAGAACATCATCATCTACTTTTATATAATCCCTAACTGGATAGTATATATGAGAAGTGTAAACATAAGACCTTAAGCCACCCTCTACTTCTGGGCTACCTTGAAATTCTTTTTTTGCAATTCCCTCAGTAAGTAAAAGATTTCCTGGGGTAATATATTTTTCTTTTGTACTATCAATTAACCTAACACCAAAGTCATCTGTAGTATCATCACTAACTAAGACTATTTCGTATAATAGTTTAATATTAGCACTAATTGGGTGATTAATATTAACAACTTCCCAGCTATTATCTTTAGAATAAGTAACATAACACCCTTCTAAGTCCCCAGCGTCAATCCCTGAAACTCTTCCGTCCATTCCCACAAAAAATATTTTTCCATTTTCACTAATAGGAGTAGCTAAAGCAATAACATCTGATAGTAAAATTCCACTTAGCTTCTCATCTTTATAAGTAAAGCTTTCTTTTTTAAAATCATCTAAAGATGTAATTCGAACCTCTTCTCTTACATCTCCACTAATTAGTAAAAAGCCACTTTCTTTTACCCCTGAGAAAAGACTAAACATAAATATTAATACTACAAGGGCAGCAGCAGTATATATTAATATTTTAAATTAATTTTCATATAACTACCTTTGTATTTGGATATCCATTAAATACTTTGTCCAGTTTTGTTTAAACTCTTCGTTTCTAGCTATGATATAAAAAGTGTCGGTATCACCGCTTTTTAAAGTTTCTCCGTCCATTACATAAGTAAGGAATAATTTTTCGCTATCATCTAAAGCAGCTTTTGAGTATACACTTGAAAATCCATCTGTTGAAGTACACTGAATTTGTGTGATCCCCTCTGTATTAATTCCTACATGTTCGAAAACTGTTTTAAGGGAAACACCACTATGAATATTTGACTCTGGGTCAACTCCACTTTTTCCTTGTACTGTTTCAAATTCAACAATCCCAATTTCAGTTAATGTTTCCATATCAACTGTATATACATTTCCACCTACATCCACAATTGATACAGTTGCAGTAGATGTAACTGAATCATTAGAAGGACTTCCTGAACAAGCCGCAAAAGACACTCCTAAAATAAGTACAAGAATAATGCTTAATATTTTTTTCATTTTTTTCTCCTTTTATATTATATTAAAATTTATAAGTATTATAAGAACAGAAGTAGTAATAAATAAACCCATTATTAAATAATCTTTAAAGCTTAAAGTTAAAATTAAATAACTACTTCTTTTATTATAAGCTCCAAAACCCCTTTTTTCCATTGCCACACTAAGTTCTCTCGCCCTTTTCATTACAGAAAGAACAATTGGAGAAAGTAGATACATATAAATTCTAGACTTGTCTTTAAATTTTATATTTTTTATATCAACTCCCCTTAACATTAAGGCGTTAATAGAATCACTAAATTCCTCCATAAAAATGGGAATAAAGCGAAGGGATATAGAAGACATAAAAGCCAGCTTATATGGCATCTTCCACTGGACTAGCCCTTGAATTGTATTTCTATAATTAGATGTTGTCATAACACTAGAGCAAGTTAAGATAACAACCATTCTTACAAAAGCACGAAGCCCCATTTCAAGACCTTTCTCAGTTATTAAATCAATGGAAAATATAGATAAAATAACATTATCGTCTCTTATAAAAATACTTTGTACTAAACTTATAACAAGGAGTAAAATAACCAGCCTTTTATATCTATTAATAAGACTAAAAATTTTCACTCCAAATAATAAAGCCACAAGAATAGAAGTTAGTCCAATACAAAGGAGTACAAATATATCATTTACGATAATTGCAAGACTTGTAAGGCATAAAACGATAATAATCTTAGTACGAGGATCAATGTTTTCTTTCATCTTTAAACACCTTTCCTTCCTTAATTGTTATCACCCTGTTTGGATATTTATTTACAAAGTTCATATCATGAGAAATAATCAGTATTCCAATTCCCTCACCACTTAATATTTGTAAATAATTATAAAGCTCTTCTCTTCTCTTTTTATCAAGGCCTGTTGAAGGCTCATCTAATATTAAAAACTTTGGGTTTAAGGCTAAAACGCTACAAATTGCAAGACGCTGTTTTTCCCCTCTACTAAGGTTAAGAGGGATACTGTCTTTTTTGTCTAATAAATCAAACTTTTCAAGAAGCATTAAAGCTCTTTCCTTTGCCTTGCTTTCCTCTACTCCTAAATATTTAAGGGCAAAGGTTACTTCCTCTAAAACATTTAAAGTAAAAAGTTGCATTTCTGGATTTTGAAAAACATACCCTATTTTTAAGCCAAAGTTATGTATTCTGTAAGAAGAAGTATCTTCTCCATCTACAAATAAACTTCCTAAAGTAGGTTTTAAAATACCTGTAGCAATTTTTGAGATTGTACTTTTACCACTACCATTGCTACCAATCATAGCAGTAATCTCTCCTGTGAATATTTCAAGGTTGATATTTTCAATACAGAAGTTGCTTTTTTTATATTTATAACATATATCTTTAAAAACTATATACGGTTTTTTCAAGGTTATATCCTCCATTAAAGCCTACTCTTCCTTTAGTCTTCCATTTTCAAGGGTTAGCACTCTATCACATACATCTAAGTTATCTATATCATGCTCAATCATAATAATAGACCTACCCTCTTTTTTTAACTTTAAAATAGTTTCTTTAATTAGCTTTTTTCCCTCTGAATCTATTTGGGACATAGCCTCATCGAAAATAAGGATTTCTGGGTCTAAAGACAAAACAGAAGTCAGGGCAATGAGTTGTTTTTGTCCTCCTGATAGATTATTAGGATTATCATATCTATATTTACTCATACCTACAAGGGAAAGACTAGAAGTTATAATTTCTTCAATCTCTTCTTTTGGGACACATAAATTTTCTGGGCCAAAGGCAATTTCTGCTTCTATAGTAGGGGAAAATAACTGATTATCTGGCTCTTGAAATACAATTCCTATAAGCTTAGTTTGATCTAATACGCTTAAGTCTTTTATATCTCTACCTTTGATTTTAATTTCTCCACTAACTATACCACTAATATTTTTAGGGATAATTCCTGCGATAATATAACATAGGGTGCTTTTACCACAACCAGAAAGGCCTTTTATCGCTACAACCTCTCCTTTTTTTAAAGAAAAAGATAAGTCGTGAAGGGTGTTGACTTTACTACCGGAATATCTAAAATAAAGATTTTTAACAGAAATTAATTCTTCCACTATTTATTTTCTTCCTTTTCTAAATTTGGATCTCCACTCTTTGTGATGTCTATATCTAAATTAACATCTTCGTCTTTGCCCATATTGATTTTCTCAACTTGTTTTGAAAGAGAATAAGCGATAAGCCCACCAATTCCACCAGACAAAGCCCCAAGACAAAGAGTTAAAAGTAGGGGGATTAAAGGAAGTCTAAAAAAGACAAAGTTTACTAAAAATGTTCCTGAAACATTAGCAGCAATTCCACCTAAGAAACAGCCTACTTTAGAATATTTGAAAGAACCTAAAAGAAGATATAAGGCTTCTACACATATCCCTGGAAGAAGATATGTAAGTAGACTCATAATCCCATGAGAACCCATAGTCCCTGTTACAGTAACAAGAATTGTCTGGATTAAACATACCAAAAAGGCTGCTCCTGGTTTTCTTACAATCATAGCTGCAAGAACCACAAAAAGCATATACACCCCTCCAGCAATAGCCCCTCCTGGAATAAATAAAGGCCCTGTTATAATCTGAACTAAAGGTACTAAAACTGTTTTTACAGCAATACCTAAAGCTGCTAACATAGATATAATAATTAAATCTAACAATCTAAAATTTTCTTTTGCTTTCATTTTATTCTCCTACGGCTTTTTATCCTTATAAGCTCTTCTTCCTTACATTTTAAAACCAAGCTAAAATCTATATTCCCTATAGAGGAAATATACTCTTCTAGCTCTTTACAAATCTCTAACTTATATTTTGTAAAAACAGGGTCGTAAGTTAATATAAAGGCTAAAAATCTTCCTAAATCCTCTTCTACATACCCTGTTTTAGTATCTTCAAAGTCTATGATATAGATATCATTATTAAAAACTAAAAAATTTCTTAAGTTAATATCATAAAATATTTCCTGGGTAATTTTATTAAATTCAAGTAAAGTATCTATTAACTTTTTTAATAGATACTTTACTTCATAAGAATTTTCTTCCTCTGCCTTTATAAATAGGTCAAGAACTAAATCTCCATTAATATATTCTAGGGAAATTCTATCTTCTCCTTTAAAAATTAATTTTGGAGTTTTTATAGAAGTATTCTCTAATTTTTTATACATATTAACTTCTTTATCTAGTTTATCCCTAGAAAGAAAAACTTTTACAATTCTATTTTTTTCTAAGTATACTTTATTTTTTTTAGAAGTGAATTTCTTACTCATTTACCTTATCCAAACCAATCATAATCTCCACTTTGGAGCTTTCACTATACCCTTCTAACTCACTAACAACCCCATTTACTGCATTTTTTAAGATATTTTGCACAAAAGGAACCATTGTGATTTCTTTCCCATTAATCTTCAAAGAAATATTATTTGATTTTAAGACACAGTCATTAATATCTTTTTCTTTTCTTACAATTTTTTCACACATTTCCCCACAGCTAAAGCCACAAAGGCCACAGCATTTTTTGCTAAAGTTAGGAAGTAAATCAAAGGCATTTTCAATAACAAAATCTACAAGCCTTTCTTCTTCATTAAATGGGTGAATTACAGGTAACCCCCTACATTCACTCATTAAGTCAGCAAGTCTTCCTGAAAAAGCAAAAACAGTATCATCAAATCTTAAACTTACCTCTTCTTCATTATGAGCTGTAATAATTTTAGGAATAGAGGGGTCATTAACCCCCTCTAAAATTATGTAGTCATAATCATAAAAAGATAAGATTTTTCTTATAGGAAGCTTTTCTTGAAATAATATATCTGTTTCATACATACCAAGAGCTGTAACCAGCTTTGAACCTGCAACTTTATGTCTGTGAGTGTTAGTCCCCTCTGTGTCAATAGCAAATTTCTCAAAGTGAATTTCCTTTACACTTCCAACACTATACCCTCTCTTAGTAAGACCTTTAATGATTGTTTCTGCTGTAGAAGTTTTTCCTGATTGGGTAAGCCCTCTAATTGATATAACTTTCATAACTTAATCTCCTAATATGATTTCTATTAAAAATTTACAGTTTCTAAGGCTAAACTCCTCCCCAGCAATAACAATTTCAATAGGGCCAGTTCCGCCTTCTTCTTTGGATTTAGTTGGGATGCCATTTCTTTCATATACAACATATACTTTGTCTGTGTTTAATACTTCCTCTACATCACTAGCAGAAGTATATCCATCAATAGCTTTAAAGCTTACATTTTTATATGTTGATATGTCTATATCGACTTCCTCTAAAAGGTCTTTAAGTAAAACTCCTCCAAATATAGCATCTTCATTTCCATTTGAAGTTCTAAGACCTTCGTTAATTTCTACCTTTTCCATAGAGGTTAAAGTATCCATTGTAAAACCACCTATAACTTCTTCATTATAAGTGATAATAACATCATAGTCTCCTTGTTTATCAAGGGACTTTTCAACCTCATTTTGATTTAAAACAAGTAAAATGCTACAAACAACACATAGTACGGCTATACTAATAAAAAGTATTAAATTAACCCTTTTATTTTTATCCATAATAATGCCTATTTTGCTTTAATGCTAATTAAATTTTTAACGTTATTTTGTTTCGAACCACCTTCAAACTCTACTTCAACACCCTCTTCAGAAATAGTTAAAACACCCCTTTCAAGGTCAGCTTTTGCAACTTCTACTTCGTATCCATCAGCTGCTGTTAAAATATACATCTCGCTATCTACAAGATCAGCTACAGTAGCGATATCAAGTAATGTAGCAGCAGTTGTTGCATTTTTTTCATTTACCATATTAATACTTACAACATAAGTTTTTCCAAATCCCATATATAAAGTTTGTTTAAGGCTCATTCCTTTTGGAAGGTCTACTCCATCAAATAGTGGAGCTTCTGCTCCTTCGTAAATGATGTTTTGTTCTTTTACGATATCAAATTTATCATTTTTCCCCCAACCGTCAATAGACATCATGTTTACGAATTCTACATCTTCACTTATATATTCATCAATCATATCTTGAACTTTAAAAGCGCTTAAATCTTCTCCGTCATATGTGTATGTATCTGCATCAAGGTGAGAATACATTCCTTCTAAAAGTAAGATTTCACTAGCTTCTTCTATTTGGATTTCACCGATTACTTCGATTTTAACTAAATCTTTTACCCAGTACATAGCAAGTTCATCAGGAACAACACTTCTAAGTGTTCCAAAAGACTCTCCATCAACTTCCATAGCAAGTAAAATATCTCTTTTTCCTAAGATACTATTTGGAATTTCCATTGTATATCCATCTGAAGAACTTAAAACAATACTATCTAACTCACTTTGATTAAGACCACAAATAGTTAAAATATCTTTTAAATAAACACCTTTTGCTTCCACAGTTTTAATTTCTCCACTTGAACTTGTAGACTGTGCAGATATTTCATGTATTTCAAGTTCATTAATTTCTTCCATTGTAAATACTTTGTCTGCCTCAGGTAACCCTGATATTGTAAGGGTATATTCTCCCTCAGTAGATGTATTGTTACTACATCCTGTAAAACTACCTAGTATTAATAATACTGATAACATTAAAATTAATATTTTTTTCACGATATTTCTCCTTTGATATTATAAAAGCTAGAATAATAATGAAATTTATTCTAGCTTTTTTTTTATTTAATTTTTTATTTATTTATAAAAATCAAGCTTACTATTTTGTCACTGTGAATTTTGCTAAATCTTTAATCCAAGCACTGGCGCTTTGGCTACCAGCAATAACACTAATTAGCTCTTCACCATTTTCAGAAATAGTTAAAAGAGTATCGTCAGCATCTACAGTAGCTGCATCATAATCTTTTGCATATCCATCACTAGCTTCAACAGAAACATTAGTGTATCCTTCGATTCCAGCAGCAGCAAAAACATCTTTTAATAGATATCCTTCAAATTCTCCACCAGTTTCAGAACCATCACTTTTTGTCATGATGATTTCTTTAGTTTGTAATGTTAAACCTTCAAGAGTATCTTGATCGATAACTTCTACTCCATCTACTCCAGCAACTTCAATGCTAAACTCTGGAACTACAACGCTCTCTCCATTATCAGAACTTCCACAAGCTCCAAAACTAAATACCATAGCTACGATTAATACAACAGCAAGAATCTTTTTTAAATTTTTCATTTCTATAAACCCCTTAAAATGTTTTTTTTGCAAATAAAAAAGTGGGATACCCCACTTATCTAAAAATAAAACAAACTTGCAAAAGGGGAAAATCCCTTCTTATACAAAATTATTTTGTTCCTTTCCAGATAACGGGAGGCTAAAAAAGTTTCCTCTTAAAACCCTAACGGTTTGCTCTTCATAGCCAAAGCCTTAGAATAAACAAACTTCAGAACTCATATTTGCACGTTGATAATACCATTAATACCCCCCTTTGTCAACACTAGTTTACATTTTTTTTACAATAATTTACACTGTAGAGGTAAAACCTCCCTTTCTCCTTTTAAAAAGCCTCTTTTTTTTTCTTTTAAATTTATTAACTCATATATATTTTTTTACATCTAATGTGTACTTTTTAAAAAAAATTTGTTATACTGTCAAAAACTTATTACTTGCTAGTATAAAAAAATAAAGGATATATACATCTAATGAAAAAGAAATTAATACTTGATATAATAATGACACTTATTTTTATAAGTCTTATGAAAATAACTTTTACAGGAGCTTTATTTCACGAAATTTTAGGAATTGTTATATTTTTATTATTTATTTTACATAAAAAATTTAATATAAAATGGATAAAGAATATACCAAAAAGGTTTTTCAAAAAAGACACCTCTCTTATGACAAAAATAGAAGTCACTTTAAATTTATTAATATTTATAAATGTAATAGGAATATTAATTAGCGGACTTTTAATCTCAAAGGAGTTACTAGGCTTTTTAGATTTCCCTATAAATAAACCTCTAGTTTCAAGCATACACCACAGCCTATCTTACATAACTTTAATATTAATTGGTATACACCTAGGGTTTCACTTAAAAATAATTTTTCATAAGATAAATAAAAAATTAAAAACAAAAAACATAAAACCTTATACAAAAATACTAGGAAAAATATTCCCTGTTGTTATTGTTGTTATAGGAATGACTTTTTACATACAACAAGGCTTTAGCCAAAAAATAATACACCCAATTAAACTTTTAACAAAAACAAATAGTAACGAACCTTTTTCAAATAAAAGATATGCCCTATCAAATAATACGACTTTATCAGCTGAGGAAATAACCCCTGATATGGATAAAGATAAACTTTTCTCTGGGCTAGTATGTACTATTTGCCCAAAGCTTTGTCCTTTAAGTAGACCAAAGTGCCATGACGGGGATAAAGCCATAGAAGAAGCTTTAGCTGATTTAGAAAATAATGAGCTTGTATCTTTAATTGGCTCCACCACTCCAACCTCTCCTACCTTAGTAGGAAATGTTATGGTTTTTTCTTTATTTACCACTTTTGGGCATTATACAGCTAAAGTAGTGAAATCAAAAAAGAAGTAAAAAAAATTCTTACTTAAGATAATGCTAATAAAGAAACTTTATAATTTTAATAAGGGAATGGCAAATGCCATTCCTTTTATTTATATATAATCTTTTATTTATAATAAAAATAATTGTTCTTTTGATATCAAAAGAACGAAAAATACCCCTTTTTTGGCAAAACGGGGAGTAAAAGCCTGTTATATTTTCCGTAAATATTAAGACCTCTCAATGATTCCCTAAAGGGAACGAGAGGCTTTGCTTTTTATAAAATAAAAAGCACCATATTTACTGCTTTTATCAGCACTAGTTAATAAGAGAGCGTTATGATACTTTATGTTTTACAAGATTTATCTCTAAGTATTTATTTAAGAATAACCTTTAATCAAAGTAATCAAATCAAAAAAGAAGTAAAAAAATAAAGGCACTATATGGTGCCTTTATTTTTTGTATATTCTTTCGTCTTATTAATATCTAATATAATAAACTTTATTAGTTATCGTCATCATCATCGTCGTCGTCATCATCGTCGTCATCGTCATCATTGTCATCATCATCGTCATCATCATCATCATCATAGTCATTGTCATCATCATCGTCGTTGTCATCGTCATTTATGTCATCATCGTCATCATCATTGTCATCATTTATATCGTCATCGTCGTCATTGTCATCATCCATGTCATCATCATCGTCCATGTCATCATCATCGTCATCTTCATATCTGTCTTCAATATCATCTATTGATAATTTTACTAAATCTTCTTTATTTACATTTGGATTCAGTTCAGCAATTTTAAAGATATAGCTTGCTTTACCATAAGAAATGTTATGTTCCTTTGCAAACTCTGCTATTTCTTCATTTTGCTCTACAACATATCCTAAAACACTTACATTAGGATTTTCTCCTTTTAGAGAACTTGTAAGGTCTGCTACGATTAAGTTTTTAAGTTCCTCAGCACGCTCATCATCATCATTGTCTACAGAAATAAGTACTGCGTTATGATCTAAGTATCCTTTTTGTAACATTGAGCCTGCAATAGCATTAATTGCAACTTCTACATCTAATCCTTCAAGGTCCATACCTTCAAGTACATCTTTTGCTTCTTCATTTAAAGCTTCTATTTCGATTACTCTGTTAGATCTGCTTATTTCAAGCTCAATACTAGGATTTACATCCATACCAATAATAGTATCAACGCTATAATTGTAAGCGTAAGTATACATACTTACTCCAGCTACTACTAAAGCAAGACAAGCAGCCATTGCATATTTAAATAATTTTGGGAAACGAGTTGTTTTGTTTTCAGTCATAATAATATCTCCTTGTTTATTAATATTTGATGCAATGGATTCAAAAATGTCTGGGGTAGCCTCTTTTAAGGCGCTATCTAAATGTTTTTTTATATTTTCCATTATTAATACTCCTCTTGTTCTAAAATTAGTTTTAACTTCTTTATAGCTCTACTGTGTTTTGATAATACTGTAGACTGTGGTAGTTCTAAGATTTGAGCTATTTCACGAAATTTAAAACCTGCCACTAGGTGTAAAATAATAATTTCACGCTCCGAGCCCCCAAGCTCCTTTAACACTTTCTCTAACACTAATCTGTCGCTACTGTTTTCAATCATATTAAAACTAAGATCTTCTTTTGTGTCAATATCCACATTTTCCAAGGACATTTTTTGGCTTTCTCTAAACTTCATTAAACAAAGGTTTCTAGCTATTGTAAATAGTAAAGCCATAGCTTTTCCTTTAGGTTTATAAGTTTTTGAAGCCGAAACTAATTTTATATAAGTTTCTTGTAAAACATCCTCTGCATCTTGTTTGTTTTTTGTAATTGAAAGGGCAAATCCATATATTGCATGAGATGTTGCATTATATATTTCCCGTAATGCTTCCATGTCTCCTTGGGCTATTTTAAATATAAGGCTGTCATCAATACTAATATTTGGTGATTTAATTTTTTCCGCCGGCATTGTAATTAAAATCATTTTTTTTTCCTTTCATATGTATAATGCAGAAGTAGCGTATTTTATTGCATTAAATTGTAATTTTTTTTATTTTTTTATTAAAATGTTTCTCTTTTGCTTATTTTAGCCTATAAAATAGGCTTTTTAGAGGGTATACTTTTTTTAAAAAAAGTACACTAATTTGAATACTACCACGAAATAAAACTTCTCACAATCAAAAGAAAGTAAAGTTAAAGTAAAATTAAAGTAAAAAAAACGAATAGTAACTATTCGTTTTTCTTTTATCTTTTTTAAGTTATATTGCCTTACTACTAAAAGTCTTCCTCTTGATTTAAATCATCATCTATTAAATCATCATCTTCTACATCATCCATATCTATATCATCTGTATCATCTGTTTGTACATCATCATACTCTTCTTCCATTTGCATATTATCATCTTGGGTTGTGTCTGTAGTATCACTACCACAAGCGGCAAATGAGAATATCATACCTCCAATTAAAAGTGAAATTAATAATCTTTTTAAATTTTTCATTTTCTTTCCCCTCCAAATTTTATTTCCTAAGAAAATCTTAAGGATTAATTACAAATTGAATTTTAACACCCCAAACCCCCATAGTCAACGGCTTACAGCCTTTCTAATCCTTTTTTAATACGCCTTTTTCTCCATTTATTTCCTTTAACAAACATCTTTTTTATAAGTATTTCTTAAATATATAAATATTTGTAGAAATAAGGCTAGATATGCTTTGTATTTAATAAATATTTACATTTGAAATATAATCTTTAACATACATTCATAATTTAGAGGGTTTATTAATAAAATTAAAAGTAAGGACAACCTCCTTACAATAATAAAGAATTATGGAGCTTGGATATGAAAAAACTATTTTTAATGATTATAATTATACTGCTTTGTATAAGTAGCTTTTATCTTTTAAGTAATTTTTTTGACCCTTTCAATATAGGTAGCTCAAATACCCAAGATGATGAAGAGGCCCTATCTTCTATTGTCGTATATTATAAGTCCTATGATAATGTAGCTATTCCCATAACTTATGAGGCCTCTAATGCAAACATTGATTCAATTATTAGCTATCTTACAAATGAAGAGCTAGCTGAAAGTAACGGTCTTAAAACCCCCTTAACTAAAGATGAAATTATTAGTGCAGAAAAAATTGGAAACGCTGTTTATTTAAAACTAAAGGAAAGCTTTAATGAAAGTCAGTCAAAGGAAGAAGAAATAGCAAAGGTGAACTGCATATTATACTCCCTAACTCAATATGAAGAGATAAGTAGCATTAATCTATCTTTAGAAGATGAAAGTATAACCCACCTTAAATACGAAACTTCGTTAAATAATAATATATATAGAAAGAATATTAATGAAGTAAATCTTGAAAAAGATGAAGCTTCTAAATATACTATGGTTTTTCCTAAAAACAGTGCAGTGTCATATTTGTATATTCCATATACTTTTTATTTTAAAGAAGAATCTCTTACATTAGAAGAAATTATAAAAGCTCATCACGACTTTAGCTTTGATAAAAGCTTTAGTCATATTTCTTTAAATGAAGAATGCACCTTAATATCTTGTGAAGTAAATGAAGAGATTGTCTACATTAATATATCTGAAGCTTTTTTGGCTATTGACTCAAATGAGTTTAATAAATACAAAACTTCCTTAATGTTTACTATAAAAGAAAATAATGCTAATATAGAAAAAATTGAATTTATTATTAACAATAAAGAAGGTAATAATGGTATAATACAAACAGTTCTTATAGAAAATTATATAAACAAAGCTAAGGAGAATATTATTGAATAGAATTGATGGCAGGAAAGAAAACCAAATAAGAGATTTTAAAATTACTAAAGATTATACTATGCATCCTGATGGTTGTGTATTAGTAGAATGTGGCAACACAAAAGTTATATGTTCTGCATTTATAGAAGAAAGAGTTCCCCCATTTTTAAGAGGAGAAAATAAAGGCTGGGTTAGTAGCGAATATAGTATGCTTCCCTCATCTACGAAAACAAGAAAAAGAAGAGATATTTCCTCTCTTAAAATTGATGGTAGAAGTAGCGAGATTCAAAGACTTATAGGAAGAAGCCTTAGAGCTTGTGTAGATTTACAAGCCTTAGGGGAGAGAAGTGTTATAATCGATTGTGATGTTATTCAAGCTGATGGAGGGACAAGGGTTGCTAGTATTAGTGGGGCTTTTGTAGCTTTATATATAGCTCTTGAAAAGTTAGTAGAGGAAAAAGTCATAGAAACAATGCCTATTAAATTTTTTATAGCAGCAATAAGTGCTGGGGTTGTAGAAAATGAACCTTTACTAGATTTATGTTACGAAGAAGATTCTAGTGCTATGGCAGATATGAACATAGTAATGAACGAGTCTTTAGAAATTATCGAGATTGGGTGTAGTAGCGAAGGAAAGACTGTAACAGAACAAGAGTTTAATAAATTAATGGAATATGGGAAAAAAGGGGTAGGGGATATTATTAAGATACAAAAAGAAGTCTTAGGAGTTATATAGTGATGGATGTAATTATAGCTAGTGGCAATAAAAATAAACTAAAAGAAATTAAAGAAATTTTAAAAGGTTATAATGTTATTTCTATGGCTGACATTGGAATAACTGATGATATTATAGAAGATGGAGACACTTTTGAAGAAAATGCTTTAATTAAAGCAAAATATATTCACGAAAAAACAGGGAAGCTAGTTTTAAGTGATGATTCTGGTCTTTGTGTTAAATATTTAAATGATGAACCAGGAGTTTATTCTGCGAGATATGCAGGAGAAGAAAAATCTGACAAGGCAAATAATAATAAACTTTTAAAAAACCTTGAAAATGTTCCTTTTGAACAAAGAGGGGCTAAATTTGTTTGTGCTGTAGCAATTGTTTTTAGTGATGGAACAAGTAAGGTCGTAAAGGCAACTGCTGGAGGTACAATAGATAGAGTTAACATGATGAAAGAATATGCAATTATTATGCACCCATAATAAAACATACGCTGAATTAACTATGGAAGAAAAAAACTTAATAAGTCATAGAAAAAAAGCTTTTGAAAAAGCAAAGGATATTTTAGATAGTAATCTATAAAATAAGGATATATATATGAAAGTAAAAGTACTAATCTTAAGTGATACCCATGGAGATATAAACTTATTAAAAGACATCTTAAAAAAACATAGGGATGCGAATTATGTCCTACATCTTGGGGATCATAGTTTTGACATAAAACAGTCTATGCTCCCTAAAAATACTATTCTTAGAAAAGTAATGGGAAATTGTGATTTTAAAATAGAGGAAAAAGAACTTTTCTTTATGATAGAAAACAAAAAAATATTTATGTG
>CAYJAA010000008.1:33035-35347 GCA_964368185.1 uncultured Lachnospiraceae bacterium
TTTTATACAAAGGCACAGAACTAGGAGCGGACATTGTACTTTTTGGACACACACATATCCCTTTAAATGAAAAAGAAGAAAACCTTATTTTATTTAATCCAGGAAGCTTAAACCTTTATAGAAACTATTCAAGTCCAAGTTATGGAATTATGACAATAGAAGATGATAATATTGATATAAAACATATATTTGTATCATAAAATTTATATGAATATCTAAAAGAAAGGCTTTAGATGAAAAAAGAAAATATAATTATAAAAATTTTTAAGATTTTATATCCATTTTTAATATGGTTTACATCTCAGATTATTGTAAGCTCTATATTCCTTGGAATTTCCCTTTCAATATACTTTGAAAATAACCCAGCTAACATACTAAGTGAGGAAGCTTTAGCAAGAGGGCTAGAGTATGCTACATATCAAACAACACTGCCTTCATTAATTGTATCTTCAATTATTTGTATTATTATTTCTTATTTTATTTTAAGAAAATCAGATAAAGATATTTTAAGTATAGAAAAGCTTAAAAATATAGGTTATAAAAACATTTTATTTACTATAGCCTCTGCTTTTTTGATATTTGTTATAATAAATAAAGTGTTAGATGTTTTTAATTTATATGAACTTTTCCCTTCCCACAATGAAGTAGTAAATCTTTTAACAAGTGGATCGCTACTTCTGCAAATTCTTGCAACGGTTGTTTTTGTTCCTATTGGAGAAGAGCTTATTTTTAGAGGCCTTATGTATAATAATGGGAAAAAATATATGCCTTATGTTTTCGCAATGATTTTACAAGGGGTAATATTTGGTCTTGCTCATGGAAATATACTTCAAGGAGCTTATGCCTTTATACTGGCGATAATAATATGTATTTTTTATGAAAAAACAAATAATATTTTTGTTCCGATTCTATTTCATATGGTCTTTAATGGATGTAACCTTATTGTAGAAACATCACTTTTTGCTTTTTTCTATAACTACATCTTTATTATACTTATAATAGCTTTAGGGGGCTTTATATATTACAAGAAGAGATATAGAAATTAAAAAGAGTTATTATAGAAAAATACCACAAAAAAACTTTCTAATCTAAAAAAACAAAGGAATGGTTAAAGCCATTCCTTTTATTTATATATAATCTTTTCTTTTATAATAAAATAATTGTTCTTTTAAAAGCCTGTTATTATTCCCGTAAATATTAAGTCCACCCAATGGTTCCCTTACGGGAACGGGTGGCTTTGCTTTTTATAAAATAAAAAGCACCATATTTACTAATTATATAACATTAATAATAAAGTGATATTAAGATACTTTATGTCTTTATGGTGAGGGAATTTATTTGCTAAATATTTTATAGCAACACAAAAGAACATAACCCATAAAAAATAAAACGGCCACTATCAATTTTTGATAGTGGCCGTTTGTTTCTTTATTTGTAATCGTATATAGCTGTTTTATCTTTATCTAAAATTGCTTTTTATTTCATCAAATAATTGTTTTTTACAAATATCATTTTTAAAGTGTTTACAATTTAGACAAGTTGGCTCTCCTGCATCAGGAGCCGATTTGAACATATCCATCCTAGGATTAAAACAAGAACAATTTTGGGCTACTTCTGTATACATTGATTTCATTTTCTCACCTCTATATTTTTTTTACACCTATAGTATTTGAAAAAATATCACAAGATATACTAATATTTAATAAAAACATTACTGACCGTGAAAAAATTCGTATACTTTTTTTGCTAAATCTTCATTTATCCCTTTAACTTCTTGAATTTGCGCTATAGTCGCTAGCTTCATATTCTCAATTGTTTTGAAATGTATAAATAAATTTTTGCTTTTATTTTTCCCTATTCCCTCTATATCTTCAATAGAATTTTTAAGCATACTTTTACTTCTAAGATTTCTATGATAATCTATGGCGTATCTATGAACTTCCTCACTTATTTCATTTAAAAGCTTACTTGAGTTTTTAAAACTTAAAATACTTTCTTCTACCCCATCATCTTTAACTAAAGCTTTTAATTTATGTTTAGTATTTTTTACAAGACCTAAAACCACAATATTAAAATCAAAAGTGTCTGCTACAGTTTTTATAGCCCTTACATGACCCTTACCCCCATCTGTGAATATAATATCTGGAAGGGGTAAAAATTTAGGGTGTTGTTCTTTTCTCTCCATTTCTTCTTTTGCTCTATTTAGCCTTCTAAAAACAACTTCTATCATAGAGGCATAATCGTCCATACCCTCGACACTTTTTATTTTAAATTTACGATAATATTTAGAATTTTTTTCTCCATTTTTAAAA
>CAYJAA010000008.1:35357-35715 GCA_964368185.1 uncultured Lachnospiraceae bacterium
AACTCCTACATTATTCGTTCCATATATATTTGAAATATCATAAGACTCAAAAATTAAATCTTCTTTTTTCTCTATCCCACTAAACTCACATATTTCCTTTAAAGCCATTTCTTTAATAAGCTTATTTCTTTTTTCTTTTCCTATAATATTTTCAAGATAAATTTTAGCATTTTCGTCAGCTAATAAAAGCAGCTTTTTTTTCTGTCCTTTTATTGGAAGATTAATTTTAATATTTCCATTTTTAAGACTTTTTAAAAGCAATATAATCTCTTCTTTGTCTAAAAGATCTTCTCCCACTATGATTTCAGGGGGAATAAAAGGAATGTTAGAATAAAACTGTTTTATAAATGAAGAAAGG
>CAYJAA010000009.1:0-7233 GCA_964368185.1 uncultured Lachnospiraceae bacterium
TAACATGTGGTTTACTTCTTTCATACTTTTGTTTAGCCATTTTTTTTCTCCTTAAATTTATTTACTTAAAATTTAAATGTAACTAACAAATTTATGATACTAAATTTATAAGAAAGTGTCAATTATTTTATAAAAAATTACCCTTAAAATTCCTTAATTTTTAATTTTTTTTTACTAAATTAACATCTTATTAAAGGTAGGCATAATCATTATTATAAATTTCAGTAATTATTTTACTTTTATAACAAAATCTTACATGTTCCTATAAAAAAACTTGAATTTACCTTTAATGAGTGATATACTAAAGCAGTATGAGCTTTTAAGGTGAAAATTTCTTTTTTTAAAGAATTATCCTTTTTAAAAAAGATATTTTAAACCTTCTCGTAGGAGAAAATATAAAAAAAGCTATTAAAATATTTCACTAAAAACATATATTTTAAGAATCATTTATTTATTTTTAAGTAATAAAATTTGATAGTTAAGGAGTATAGATAATGAAATTTGAAAAAAAAGTTTGGTTATCCACCCCAACCATGCATGGTGAGGAGATGAAATATATGACTGAGGCATACGAGACTAATTGGATGTCTACAGTTGGAAAAAACATAAATGAAGTAGAAAAAAGTATAGCCGAAAAGGTAGGCGTAAAACAAGCTGTGGCATTATCTTCAGGGACTGCTGCTCTACACTTATGTATGAAGCTTGCAGGTGTAAAGCCTGGAGATAAAGTTTTTTGTACAGATGTTACATTCTCAGCTACTGTTAATCCTATTCTTTATGAAAAAGCAGAGCCTATATTTATAGATACAGAATATGACACTTGGAACATGGATCCAGCTGCCTTAGAAAAAGCCTTTGAGATGTATCCTGAGGTAAAAGTGGTAGTGATTGTAAATCTTTATGGGGTTCCTTGTAAAATGGATGAAATTCAAAGAATTTGTGATAAACATGGAGCTATCATTATCGAAGATGCTGCTGAATCTCTTGGGGCAACTTATAAAGGCAGACAAACAGGAAGCTTTGGAGATTATGGAGCGATTTCCTTTAATGGAAATAAGATTATAACTGGCTCTTCTGGGGGAATGTTACTTACTGGTAGTCAAAAAAAGGCAGATACAGCAAGAAAATGGAGTACACAAAGCAGAGAAGACGCTCCATGGTATCAGCACGAAGAAGTTGGGTATAATTATCGTATGAGTAATGTGATTGCAGGGGTTGTTCGTGGACAAATTCCATATTTAGAAGAACATATTGCTCAGAAAAAAGCAATTTATGAAAGATATAAAGATGGCTTTAAGGATCTTCCTCTTAGTATGAATCCATTTGATGAAAAAAACTCTACTTCGAATTACTGGTTATCTTGCGGGATAATAGACAAAGAAGCTATGTGTAAACAAGTTAGAGATGATCACACTTCATGCTATGTTAGTGAAAAGGGAAAAACTTGCCCTAGCGAAATACTAGAGGCTTTAGAAAAAGCTAATGCAGAAGGTCGTCCTATTTGGAAACCAATGCATATGCAGCCTATTTTTAGAATGCACGAATTTATCACAGCTACAGGTAGTGGAAGAGGCAGTAGCAATGCATACATTCAAAATGATGATATAAAGGATGTAGGCATGGACATTTTCCATAGAGGACTTTGCTTACCAAGTGATAATAAAATGACAAAAGAAGAACAAGACATCATTATTGAAATTGTGAAAAATTGTTTTAAATAAGGAGAGAAACATGGATATAAGTCGTATTTGGCACACAATGCGTTTATGCACTATTACAAGTGGGAAAAAAAGAGGAAACTACTTAAGAAAGAAAAAAGTTTTTCGCTCTATTGGGGAAAATGTAGCAATAATGGGAAGAAAAATCCCTTTATATCCTCAGTGCATTAAATTTCATAGTAATATTATTGTGGCTTCCAATGTGTTGTTCGTAACTCATGATGCTACAGATAGGGTTTTAAATAATTATTTAAAAGAAAAAAAATGCCAAGAAATAGTGGGATGTATCGAAGTGCATGACAATGTTTTTATTGGCTCAAATGTAACAATTTTAAATAATGTTAGTATTGGCCCAAATGCAATTGTTGCAGCAGGTAGTGTGATTAATAAAGATGTTCCTCCTAATTCTATATATGGTGGAGTTCCTGCTAAATTTATTGGTAAATTTGATGAATATTTAGAAAAAAGAAAAGAACCAATGTATCCAGAAAAATATGCTATTAAAAATCACAAACTTAACGAAGAAGTTGTTGAGTATTTATGGGATAAATTTACAAAAGAAAAGGAAAATATAAAATAAAGAAGTATTATGAGAATAATTAGTTTATTTATAAAAAGAGTATTTGATATTTTAGCAAGTTTATTTGGAATCATTATTTTATGTATTATACCTGTATTTATAGTTGTTCCAATTTTAATTAAACTTACCTCAAAAGGCCCTGTTTTATATAAGCAAGTAAGAGCTGGATATAAAGGAAAAGCTTTTACAATCTTTAAATTTAGAACAATGGAAACAGAAGTCTATGACAAAAATGGAAATGAAATTTTACCTGAAATAGAATTACAAAAGTAGGTAAATTTTTAAGAAAAACAAGTCTTGATGAAGTTCCTCAGCTTTTTAATGTATTACTTGGACAAATGAGCTTTATAGGTCCTAGACCCATGCTTATGTATCAAGTAGATAGATGTATTAATGACGAGAGTAAAAGATTTGATATGTTACCAGGACTAACAGGTTGGGCTCAAGTAAAGGGAAGAAACAATTTAATGTGGCCTGAGAGAGTAAAGTATGACATTGAATACATTGAAAATTTCAATATATTTATGGACATAAAAATTTTTGTTAAGACAGTTTTACTAGTCTTAAAGCGAGATGGAACAAATGTGGTTGTTTATGATAGAACACTAGATAGGTTTTCTAAACATTATATCCCTACAGGGGAAACTGAAATTGAAATAAAAAAATAGATTAGAATTTTATAATATAAAAATGAGGAGAATTTTAAATGAATATACTTATAACCAGCATAGGTCAAAGAGGTTATTTAATAGATCACTTTAAAGAAAAAGCGAAGGGAGAGTGTGGTATTTTTGCAGCGGATGCACTAAAATATGCACCAGCACTTAAAAGTGCAGATAAGGCTTTTTTACTGCCTTATGCTTCTGATGAAAGTTATTGTGATACCTTAATTAAGGTTTGTAAAGAAAATGATATTAAGGCAGTATTTTCTATTAACGATATAGAGCTACCTTGGTTAGCATTATATAAAGATAAACTAAAAGAACATGGCATAAATGCTATGATTTGCGATAAAGATGTAATTGATATTTGTACAGACAAATATTTAACTTATGAATTTTGTCAAAAGTATAATGTAGGGGCTCCTAAAACATTTTTGTGGAATGAAAAAGAAGAGTTACTAGAAAAAATCAAAACTGGAGAAATGAAATATCCTATACTAGCAAAACCAAGAAGAGGTAGTAAAAGCATTGGTATTCATCTTCTTAACAACGAAGAAGAACTTTTAGAAGATATTGAAGCAGCTAAGAATAGTATGGTCTCTGAAGAGCAAAAGTGTATTTACCAAGAAACTCTTAGTGGAGTATTAATTGCAGCCCATGATTTATGTAACAAAAATCAAGAGCCTGTATCTATTGTTACAATGAAAAACTTAACAGAGCATTTTGGTGAAACTTATCAAAATACTACTTACCGTGATGAAAAATTATTTGAATATGTTTTCCATGCTGTAAAATCAATTGGAGCATATGGAATTATTGACTTAAATATTATGCAAAAAGACAATGGGGAATTTGTATTATTAGAATTTAACCCAAGAATGAGTGGGGGATATTCTGTTTCTCATTTCTCAAACCCAAATTTTACAAAAAACTTAATTGACATTTCCTTAGACAAAGAAGTAAAACAAGATATGGAAAAAGTATATGCTTTTGATGAAACTATCATGTTAAAACAATTTACAACTACTTTTACTACTGAAAAAGAAATCAATGAAAGTGTTAAGTCTTATAAGTAATTTCTTAAATGATAATGGAGAAGTATAAATGTGGTTATTTGATAAAGTAAATGAAGAAGGAAGTATATGGAGTAAATTTAATAATGTCAATACAATTGACATTATTTTAGCTATATTACTGGCTTTTGTACCTATATTACAACATTACGTAGGTGTTATTTCAGCAGGAGCTAGTGTACTTATCATATTCTTTCCTTATATTGTAATGAAAATCGTATTAAATATTAAAGGTGTAGAAAAGAAAAATTTACTTATCATTGCGCCTATTTTAGTTTATAGCATCTATGAAGTTATTAATCATGGGACAAACTTTTATGAGTTTGCCGCCTTTTGTTTAATGAATACTTTTTTTGTGGCTATCGCCTGTAATTGTATTAATTTTAAAATATTTATAAAATCAGTTATAGCTATTTGTGCTGTTGCAAGTGTAGTGATTATTATACAAACATTTCTTTATGATATGTTTCAGCTTCACATGCAAGTTATTCCAGTTTCTTTTTTAAGTGATGGAGCAACTGAACAGTGGATATTACTTTCAAGGACAGGTTTAATCGGTGTTACAAATGAAATTATGGGAGTTTATAGACCTTCAGCTTTCTTTTTAGAACCTTCCCATATGTTTATTTATTTCTTTCCGGCTGTTATGTATTTATTACTAAGCCCTAATTTAACGAAAGTAAGATTTTCTCTAGCAGTTTTATTATCTATTGGCCTTGTTTGTTCAACCTCTGGTATGGGAATTGCTTTTGTTGCTGGAACTTGGATTTTATATCTTGCTTTATTTAGAGGGGGAGATAATAGACCAAGTTTTAAAAAACTATTTAGACTTACTAATATTATTGCAATAGGGACGGTACTAGTTGGATTTTTTGGAATGTATATTTTTTCTGAAAACTTTAGAGAAAGTATTATTAGAATATTTGAAAGTGCTATATCTGGAAGGGTAGACCAAGCTAATATTCTTATTTTTGGACTTGAGGGAAGAGAGCTAATCTTTGGAGTTGCTGATACTTCTGAGGGAATTACTTTTAACTTATCTGGTTTTGCTGCTACATTATATAAACATGGTATTGTGGGAGTAGTTTTATCTTATGTTTACTATGTATTTGCTTTATTTAGAAGGCTTCCTGAATATTTTTGGATAGCAGTTGTTGTCCTTGTGTTGTCGCTATTCTCAGCTCATACCCATGGAAGTTTTTATATGTTTTACTATGTATTTATTCTATTTTATGGATATACACTAAAAAAGAATGAGGATAAAAACAAAGACAAATCCAAAGCATTTGATTGGAGAAATCTATGGATAAAAATAAAAAATTAATAAAAAATGTTAGCTTAATAGGGCTGGGGAGTATTGCTTCAAAATTTTTATTTTTCGCTTTATTTCCTTTATATACAGCTGTTCTCACAACAGCAGAATATGGAATAGCTGACACAATAACTACTGCCATTAACTTATCCGTACCGGTATTTATGTTAATGATTTATGATGGGGTTATGCGTTTTTCCCTGGATAAAACAAAAGACAAGTCCGATGTGTTTTCTGTGTCTTTTTATACGATTATTGTAGCATTTTTTGCATTTTTTCTATTTTCACTACTTTTAAGAAATATAGAAATATTTAGAGTTCATTACTTAGAACTTTTACTATTCTTTTTATCTTGGGCAATTTATCAAACTTTTTGTTATTTTTGCAGAGGGATAGAAAAAGTAGGAATTTATGCTATTGCTGGAATTATCGCAACAGTAGGAGCAGTTTTATTTAACATATTATTTTTACTTGTATTTAAGTGGGGTTTAGAGGGCTATTTCCTAGCTTATATCTCATCTTACTTTGCCTCAGCTATCTATATGATATTTGCAGCAAAATTATGGAGATATATTAAGCTTCCTAGTAAAGTTGATCCTATCATTAGGAAAGAAATGATTGAGTATTCTACTCCTTTGGTAGTTAACTCCATTAGTTGGTGGCTTTGTAACTTTGCAACAAGATACGTAGTAATTTTTATTATGGGGTATTCAGCAGCTGGGATTTTTGCTGTATCAACAAAAATTCCAACTATTATAACAACTGTAGGAATGATTTTTTCCCAAGCTTGGAGAATTTCAGCAGTAGAAAACTTTGGTTCAGAGGAATCTAAGAAGTTTTATAGTGATATTTTTGAGCTTTATTCTACTTTTGCTTTTTCTCTCGCAGCAGTTTTGATTTTACTTTCAAAACCTCTTGCTTCAATTTTATTTGCAAATGACTTTTTTATTGCTTGGCAGTATTCAGCAATTTTAGTTATTGGTTCTTGTGTGTTTATATTATTACTATTTATACATCTTCTAAAAAAACCAAGAATATACTAAAAGTTTCCCTACTAGGGGCTGCTGTTTGTGTTGTATCAAGTTTGATTTTAGTTAAACTAGTAGGGCTACAAGGGGCTTCTATTGCTATGTTGCTAGGGTATAGTACAATCTTTATCTATAGCTTAATTGATACAAGAAAAATTATGAAATTTTATATTGATTATAAGGCTTTGGTAACTATATTATTACTTTTAGTTTTAGAGGCTGTAATCATTATTTTAGATATGAACTTCTCTTTTATAATCGCTTCTATAATTGTTTTTATTATTTTGTTTACAAAAAGAAGAAGTATAATAAAAGTTTTAAATCATTAAAATCTAAAAACAGAAAAAATCAGTAGAAACTGTTTTAATTTAATAAAATATATAAACAAAGATAAGAGGAAATAAATGAATATAACAGAAAAATTTTTAAATGATATAGAAGACCTTGCCAAAAAGGAAATCCCTGAAAAGGTGTATCAGCGTGGAACTTTATCTTTACTAGATTATATTGCTGTTACAATAGCTGGAGCTAAGACAAATAAAGAAAAACTAGATAATTATTTTTCATTTACAGAATTAGAGGCAGGGGATAGTAGGATAATAGGAATGGGTAAAAAAACCAGTTTGAAAGAGGCAGTTTTTTTAAATGGACTTAATGCCCATACCCTAGACTTTGATGATGGAACCAATACAGGGATTATCCATTTAGGATCTCCGATTTTTTCTGTTTTAATTCCCCTTGCTCAAAAAAATAATATCAGCATAAAAAAAATGTTAGAAGCAGCTATTATAGGTTATGAAACTTCCTTTACTATGGCAATTTCTATTCAACCTGGTCATAAAAAATTAGGATACCATGCA
>CAYJAA010000009.1:7243-33790 GCA_964368185.1 uncultured Lachnospiraceae bacterium
GGCTTCTTATATGCTTGATTTTACAAAAGAGGAAAGAAGAAATGCTTTTAGTATTGCCGCAGTTTCTGCAACAGGAATGCTAAAGGTTTTAGACGATGGATCCCAGTTAAAACCATATAATGTAGCAAAAACTGCATTACTGGGTTTAACTTCTATACAAATGGCAAAAGGTGGCTTTATTGGGCATCATGACTCTTTATCAGGAAGAGGTTTCCTTAAAATGATGACAGGAAATGAAGAGACTACCTTATGTAGACCACTATCAAAGGGAACTTATGCTATTGAAAAATCTTATACAAAACCTTATGCTGCATGTAGATATTGTCACCCGGCAATTGAGGCTGCAATAAAATTAGGAAAAATGATAGATATAAATGAAATAGAAAGCATATTAGTACAAACATATGATTTAGCGGTTTCAGGTCATGAACATACAGACATTCACGGCATAGGCTCAGCTAAAATGAGTATACCTTATGGGGTTTCGGTAGGCTTATTGTTTGCTAAAGCAGGACTTGCAGAATATACAAAAGAATATACCCTAAACCCTCGCATTTTGGAAATGGCTAAAAAAGTAAAAGTTTTACAAAATGATGAATATTCTAAGAAATTCCCTGAGTTTCAGATTGGACATTTAAAAATAACATTAAATGATGGCACAGAGATTTGTGAACAGGTGGATTTTCCAAAAGGGGAGCCAGAAAATCCAATGAATAAAGAAGAATTTATAGAGCGTTTTAATGATTTGTTAAAATATGGAGACTACTCTATAAAGGATGGAAAAAATATAATTGATTTTTGTGATAATGATAAAAATTCTGTAAAAGATTTATGTGATATAATATAAGGAGAAATACATTATGAATATAAATTTAATACTTGGAACGATGCAGTTTGGGGAAAGGCTTTTTGGAAAAGATGCTCATGATATGATGGAAGCATTTGGAGGGCTTAATTTTAAAGAAATAGATACAGCTTATGTTTATAATGAAGGGGAAAGTGAAAAGTTAATTGGAGAGTATTTAAAAAACACAGATTTGAAGTTTACTGTAGGGACAAAGGCTAACCCTAGAATTACAGGAAAGCTTGATAAAGAGGCAGTATTAACTCAAGCTGAGGAGTCTTTAAATAGGCTTGGGGTAGATAGTGTAGATTTATATTACCTACATTTTCCAGACCCAAATACTCCACTGGAATACCCACTAGAAGCTTGTGCCGAGCTACACGCAAAGGGAAAAATAAAAGAGCTAGGCTTAAGTAATTTCCCTTCTTACTTAGTAGCAGAAGCTTATAATATTTGTAAGAAAAATGGTTGGTTAGTTCCTAGTGTATACGAGGGGCTATATAATCCTCTTGGAAGAAATGCAGAAACAGAGCTAGATCAAACACTAGACTATTATAATATGCGTTTTTATGCCTACAATCCACTAGCTGGAGGATTATTAACTAATAAATATAGTGATAAAACCCTTAAAGATGGAAGATTTACAAACAGACCAAATTATAAAAAAAGATATTGGCATGATTCTTATTTTAAAGGAATTGAAAATATAAAAAATGTAAGTGAAAAACACGGTATTAATATTACTGAGGCGGCTTTCCGCTGGTTAGCAAATCATTCTATGCTATCAAAAGAGCGAGGGGATGGAATTATTATTGGTGCTTCTAGCATAAAACAACTTATGGAAAATATAGAGTATATTAGCGCTGGAAAACTTCCTGATGACGTGGTAGATGTATTTAATGAAGCGTGGTATAATTGTAAGATAGACGCCCCAGAATACTTTACATTTTATAAGGGATAAATGAAAAAAAGAGGAGTTAGTAATGATAAATCAAAACAAGTTTTTTAAAATATTAAATAATTGTGGAGTTGAATTTTTTACTGGAGTACCAGATTCTTATTTGAATGGATTTTGTAATTATTTACTTGAGAATATTCCCTTAGAAAATAACATTATTGCTGCAAATGAAGGAAACGCTATTGGAATTGCAAGTGGCTATTATTTAAGTACTGGAAAAGTACCTATGGTATATATGCAAAATTCAGGTGTTGGAAATGCCCTAAACCCAATTGTTTCCCTAGCGGATAAAGATGTTTATAAAATACCAATGGTTTTACTTATTGGTTGGAGAGGTCAGCCAGAAACTGGGGATCACCACCAACATAAAATGCAAGGGGAAATCACAACAAAGCTACTAGACTTAATGGAAATTCCATATGTTATTGCTAAAGACGATGATGATTTATTAGGAAAACAAACAAAAGAAATAATTTCTATAGCACAAAAAGAGAGAAAAGTTGTTGCAATCATAGCTCCAAATGGAATTTTTACTAAAGAGAAAGATTTTTCTATCTCTGAAGAAGGAAAATATCCTTTATTTAGGCAAGATGGAATTGAGATTGTTTTAGATGCCCTACCTAAAGACACAATAGCGGTAGCTACAACAGGTAGAGCAAGTAGAGAGCTTTATTTTCTAAGAGAGAAAAAAGGGCAGGGTCATGACTTAGACTTTTTAAATGTTGGTTCTATGGGACATGCTTCTTCTGTAGCCTTAGCTCTTGCTATGAAAAACAAAGATAAAAAAGTAGTTTGTTTCGACGGAGATGGAGGAGCTTTAATGCACCTTGGCGCCCTTAGTATGGTAAGTAATCTTTCTCTTCCAAACTTCTTTCATGTTATTTTAAATAACGCAGCTCACGAATCTGTAGGGAATCAGCCTTCTGTAGGAATGAAAGTTGACTTTACAGCTATTGGAAAGGCTTGTGGATATAATACAGTTAATAAACCTGTAGCAAATAAAGATGAAATTGTAAAGGCTATAAACACTCTAATGGAGGGTGGGAAAGCATCATTACTGGATATTAGAATTAGAGAAGGTATGAAAGAAAAACTACCAGTTCTCGATATTAAATGTCATGAAACATTAGCAAATAATTTAATTGAAAAACTTAAAAAATAGATAGTGGAGGATTCAAAGATGAATAGTATGGAAAAAACAAGACTTTTACTTAAAGAATTAGGGCTACCAGAAGGAGATGATTATAGTTTAAAAACTTCTGAGAAAAGATTTCTTGACGGGGCGCAATATAGATTTGAGGTTCCTGGGATACAAGGGCCTACAGCAATGAAAGCATTACTTGAAACCCTTGATGAATACGGGGTATATATTCACCGTGTAACTCAAACAAAGGGAATTATGTTTTTAACTGATGAAGAAATAACAAAAATGGTGGAGCTTGCTAAAAAGTGGGAAGTAGAGCTTGTCCTTTCTGTTGGGCCTCGTGCTACTACTGACACTAGTGCTTCTGTTCATACTCCAGAAGGTCAGCGTATGGGATACCGCCTTAGAGGGCAAGAGCAAGTGATTAGAGCTATTGAAGAAATCAAGCGTGCTTCTTCTCTTGGTTGTCGTTCTTTCCTTGTATATGATGAGGGAAGTTTATGGGTATTAGATAAGTTTAGACAAAAAGGTGAAATCCCTTCTGACTGTAAATTTAAAGTGTCAGCACATACGGGACTAGGTAATCCTTGTGCTGGGAAATTACTTGAAGAAGTAGGGGCAAACTCTGTAAATCCAGTTCGTGATATTCAGCTACAAATGGTAGCCTCTCTTAGACAAGCAATTGATATTCCAATCGACTTACACACAGAAAATCCTGCCTCTTCTGGTGGATTTGTTCGCCACTACGAAGTTCCAGAAATGATTCGTGTTGCTGCGCCACTATACTTAAAAACAGGAGGATCTGTTGCAAAAACACATAGCTGGGATAGTACAGCAGATGATGCGAAAAAAAGAGCAAAACAAATAGTTTTAGTTAAAAGAGTAATTGACACATATTACCCTGAGGCAATTTGTTCGAAAAAAGGCTCTATTAAATAAAATTAAATTTTCTTATTTATTAATTTGGAGGTGATTATATGAGACATCATAAATATAATCCTGATTTTAAATTTTTAGTAAACCCTGTAGAGTTTGATAAATATACTGACAGGGAACTATTACAATACTGTCTAGGGGCAAGTATGTATATGCCAGGGACAAAAGATTTTGCAAGTAAAATTATAAACCAAAGTATGCCAGGGCTTACTTCTATTGTAATGTGTTTTGAAGATGCTTGTCCAGAAGAAGATGTTGAAAGAGCAGAAGAAAATACCTTAAATTTTTTAGATAAACTAAATAGCGCTATTGAAAATGGACAGCTATTATATAAAGATATTCCTCTTATATTTTGTAGGGTTAGAGATATGGATCAGTTTAAAAACTTTGCTGAAAAATTAACAAAGGAACAAGTAAAAATTCTTACAGGAATTAACTTTCCTAAATTTAATTCTCAAAATGGACAGGAGTATTATAGATATTTAAGAGAGTTAAATGAAAAATTCTCAGAAGTTTTATATGGTATGCCAATTATTGAAGATGAGAGTGTTGCATATAAAGAAAGTAGAATGGAAGAATTATTTGGTATTAAAAAATGTTTAGATGAATATCAAGATATCGTGCTACAAGTTAGAGTTGGTGCTACAGACTTCTCTTCTTATTTTGGCGCTAGAAGAGGGGTTGACTACTCTATTTATGATATTATGCCTGTGCGTGAAATTTTATGTGATATTTTAAATGTATTTAGTAGAAAAAATGATTATGTTATCTCAGGTCCTGTGTGGGAATATTTTAGGGCTAGTAAAGAGATGATGTTCTCTGAGATACCTGATTATGATATAACAGATAAACTTCTTCAAAGAATGCCTATTTTTAATGATGAAGTAGACGGACTTTTAAGAGAAATTATTATGGATAAAGCAAATGGCTTTACTGGAAGAACTGTAATTCATCCAACCCATATTAAATATGTAAATGCTCTACAAGCAGTTACAAAAGAAGAATATGATGATGCTTGTCAAATTTTAAATACCAAAGGTGGGGTTGTAAAAAGCGAACAAGCTAATAAAATGAATGAAATCAAGCCTCATACAAATTGGGCCTTAAAAGTGTTACTGCGTTCTAAGGCTTATGGCGTTGTAGAAAATGAAAAATCATATATTAAACTATTTTCTGTAAATGACTAATAGGGGGTAGATTATGGAAAAAAGACTAACCACTCCGATAAGTGAGGAAGATATTAAAGGCCTTAAAATAGGAGATAAAATTTTTATTTCAGGGTATATATATTGTGGTAGAGACGCTGTGCTACCTAAAATAGTTAAGTTAATAGAAAATGGGCAGATAAAAGATTCTAATATTGAGTTAGAAGGTAGCTTAATTTTTCACACTGCTGTTAGCCCTGCGGGAATTGGGCCAACTTCTAGTAATAAACTTGAAATTGAAAGTAGTATTGTACCCCTTTCAACAGGTGGGGTAAAAATTCACCTTGGAAAAGGAAAGATAAAGAATGAAACAGTGGAGGGATTAAAGGAAAATAATTCTGTTTTTGCAATAATCCCTCCAGTTACTGCACTTCTTGAAAGTAAAACCATAGAAAGGGAAGTTATTGCTTTTCATAAAGAGGGAATGGAAGCTTTTTGGCGTCTTAAGGTAGAAGACTATCCTATTATAATCGCCTCAGCCCATGGAAAGACAATTTACACAGGTAAGTAATATGAATCAAAATGATATTATTATAAAAAAAGTTAAAGAAACTTTAATTAAAGCAAGTTCTACTTTTAGTGAAGATATGAAACAGGCTTATGAAAAAGCAATTGAAAAAGAAACTTCTACTCATGGGAAATGGGTTTTAGAAACTATTCTTGAAAATGCAAAAATTGCTGAAAAAAACAAAAGTCCTTTGTGTGATGACACAGGGATACCTCATTTATTTCTTGAGCTAGGAAAAAATAAACACTTAAGTGGAGAGATGATAGAGGCAATTCATCAAGGAGTTGAAGAGGGGCTTAATGCTCTTCCAGGACGCCCAATGGGAGTGATAGGAGATGATTTACAAAGAATAGACCAGTCTATGGGACTATCAGAAAAGTCTTCAGATGTTCTTCCTGCACCTATGATTATTAAAAATATTGATGAGGATATGATTCGTTTATCAATTTTAATGCAAGGGGGAGGTCCAGCTATTAGAGGAAAAACCCATAGAGTTTTTCACAAACATAGTGTAGATGTAGTTATAGAAGAAATTATATCTTGGGCTATAGAAGGGGTTTCACAGCTTGGGTGTACACCTTGTACACTAGCAGTAGGGATTGGTAGATCTCAACTTGAAGCTACAGCTATGATGACACAAGCTCAAGTTTATGGAAAACACAATGTACAAAGTGATATTGAAAAAAGGATAACAGACAGTGTTAATAAAAGTAATACTGGAGCTTTAGGCCTTGGAGGAAGTACCTCTGTAATATCTACATTTTTAAAAATTGGACCCCAAAGAGCAAGTGGAGTTAGAGTTGTTTGCCTTCGTCCATGTTGTTGTTTTGAGCCAAGGCTTGCCTCTGTAGAACTTTAAGAAATTAATAAATAAGAAAATATAAAATATAAAATAATAAAGATAACCACTCATAAAAAGGGTGGTTATCATCCTTTTATAAGTGTATTAAAAACAAATATATACAATATTAATAACATTTATACTGAAATATAAAAGTTCATATGTTATAATGTTTTAGGTGATTTTATGATAAAAATTGATAATAGATTAAAAGCAGTAGCAAATCAAGTAGAAAAAACGAATATTTTTGCAGATGTTGGTTCTGACCATGGGTATTTACCCCTTTATTTACTTGAAAACAATTTAATCAAAAAAGCTATTGTTAGTGAGTTAAATCCCTCTCCTCTTGAAAATAGCAGGAAGAATATTAGAGGTTATAACCTTGAAAATAGGTGTGAGTTTATTATTAGTGATGGGCTAAAGAATCTTAGTGGACATAATATTGAAGCCTTTAGCATATGTGGAATGGGTGGACATTTAATTAAGGATATTATCACTAATGGGGATAAGGTTATAGAGGAGTGTAAATATTTTATTTTACAGCCTATGAATAATGTAGAGCTTTTAAGAAGATTTTTATACGAAAATGATTTTAAGATTATAAAAGAAGACATAATTAAAGATAAACATTTTTATTATAATATATTAAAAGTAAAAAAAGAAAAAGATGATAGAATATATGATGACATTTTCTTTGAGCTTTCTTATGATTTGTATATAAATAAACATAAATTATTTTTAGAATATTTAAACTTTAAAATAGAAATATATGAAAAAATACTTACAAAGCCTGTTAAAAATAATAAAATTATGCCAGTAGAAGATAGAAAAAAAATAGAGGAAAAACTTAATAAAATAAGAAAGGTAAAAAGAGATTATGAAAGTCTATGATATTATAAAATACATTAATACTTTTGCTAATGAGGATACTGCTTATAAATGGGATAAAACAGGTCTTCAAGTAGGGGATATTAATGGTGAGATAAATAGTATACTCCTTTGCCTTGATGTTAGTTTAGATGTTGTAAATAAAGCAGTAGAAAAAGGGGCGGATATGATTATATCTCATCATCCTTTTTTATTTTCTCCCCTAGAAAATATTGATTTAAAAACAAATAAGGGTAAGATTATTAGCTTGCTTATTAAAAATGATATATGCTTATATTCAGCTCATACAAATATGGACTTATCTAATGTTGGGTTAAATGAATATATGGCAAAGAGCCTTGGTCTTAAAAATATAAAGCCACTTCAAAAGATAGATGAAAACTTATATAAAATTACGACTTATGTTCCAGGGCAGTACGCTAGAAAAGTAAAAGATGCTATTTGTAAAAAGAATGCAGGAAGTATTGGAAACTATTCTAATTGCACTTTTGAATCTGAGGGGATAGGGGAATTTATGGGAAATGAGGAGTCTAATGGATTTATAGGGGATAAAAATTCTTTAACTACAGTAAATGAAGTAAAAATAGAGGCTGTTTTTAAGAAAGAAGATATGTCTGGTATCATTAATGCTCTTTTTGCTTCTCACCCTTATGAGGAAGTAGCCTATGAGATTATAAAGCTAAATAACAAATATACAAAAGTAAGCCTTGGCAGAGTAGGGTCTTTTGAAGAAAATATTCCTATAAATGAAGCTATATCTAAAATTAAAAAGGCATATAACTGCGAAAAAATAAAAATAACAAATAATTATAAAAATATAGACTTTGTTAAGAAAGTCGCCCTATGCACCGGTTCTGGGGCAGATTTAATACAAGACATTTCAAGATCTAAAGCACAGTTATATATAACCTCAGATGTAAAATATCATCAGTATCAAGAATATGTTGAAAAAGAAATTATATTAGTAGACATTTCTCATTTTGATTCAGAAATATGTTTTGTAGATGTTTTACAAAATTTAATTAAGGAAAAATATCCAAATCTTACTATATTTCATGGGGAAGAAAAAAATATAGTTGAGATTATATAACTTTAATAAAATAATTTTAATAAAAATATGTTAATTTTTTTTAGTATATATTAAAAGTAACAGTATTTTAAAAGGAGAGAAATTTGACTAATAAATATTTACCATACATAGCAGGACTTTTTACATCCATATTCTTTGGACTTACTTTTATTTTTACATCTAAAGCACTAGGGGTATTATCCCCCCTTGAAATTCCAGCAGCTAGGTTTTTACTTGCTAGTGTTTTTATTACTATATTATACTTATTAAAAGTAGTTAAATTAGATTATAAAAATAAACCTATTAAAAAGTTACTTTTACTGGCTATTTGCCAGCCGTTTTTATATTTTATATTTGAAACTTATGGAATAGAGCTTACTAATGCTTCTTTATCAGGGGTTATGATTGCTCTTATTCCTGTTGTTGTTTTAATATTTTCTTATTTTATATTAAAAAATACTCCAACAAAAAAGCAAGGGGTGTGTGTACTTTTATCGGTTGTTGGTGCGATTATTGTAGTATTTTCTTCTTCCAGTAGTGGGAGTGGCTCAGGAATTGAACCAGTAGGTTTTTTATACCTTATCGGGGCAGTTATAACCGCTAGTTTATTTAATATTTTATCGAAAGATTCTTCTAAGGAATTTTCACCTGTGGAAATCACATTTTTTATGATGTGGTTTGCTTGTATTGTTTTTAATGTAATTAACTTTACGTTTGGAAGAGGTTTTGAGATGTACTCTTCACTTCTTTCTTCTCAAACAGGGCTTAGTAGTATTTTATACCTTGGAATTTGTGCTTCTGTTATGGGATTTTTATGTTGTAATTATATGTTAGCAAATTTAAGTGTACCCTCAGGGGCTACTTTTACAAATTTAGTAACTGTTGTTAGTGTTTTTGGTGGGGTGCTTATTAATGGAGAAAGTTTTAATTTTATTCAAGGTATTGGGATTATTATTATTTTAATTGGGGTTTTTGCGATTAATACTTCTAAAACAAAAGTAGGAAAAGAAAATGATTTAAAGGCCAGTGGAGAGTAGGGTGTAAAAAGTAAAGGAATGGAAAAAGCCATTCCTTTTTTTATATATAAGCTTTCTTTTTATAAGAAAAGAAAATAGTAGTTCTTTTGATATCAAAAGAACCAAAAATACCCCTTTTTTGGCAAAACGGGGGGTAAAAGCCTGTTATATTTCCCGTAAATATTAAGACCTCCCAATGATTCCCTAAAGGGAACGGGAGGCTTTGCTTTTTATAAAATAAAAAGCACCATATTTACTACTATATATTATTAATTAATAAAGAAGTATTATGTTGCTTTAGCAGGGCTCTTTTATTTAGTACATAGACTATCTTTTCTACTTCAGTAGCTATATATATTTCTATACTTTTGCAGTTACCTTTGTCCCTTTTTATATAAGCTATCATTTTTTGTAGGGGTGAGCCTATATTGTACCCCGACTAATATATTTATTGATTTTTATAAACCCTCTTCACCCTTTTATTTACTAGACAAAGAAGCTCATAAGGAATAGTCCCTACCATCTTAGCTAAATCTCTAACGGATATCTTATCTCCGAAAAGTAAAACCCTATCTCCAACTTTTACTTTTTTTGTATTTTTTAAAGAAATCATCATCATATCCATACAGATATTCCCTATAACAGGGCATAAATATTTGCCACCAACTAAAACTTCGCTTTTATTAGACAGCCCTCTATTATATCCATCTGCATACCCAACACAAACAACCCCCACTTTTTCCTCTTCCTTTGCAGTATAAGTTCTTCCATAGCTTATACTTTCTCCTTTTTCTAAGGTAAATATATTGCTAATGGTAGAATAAAAAGACATAACTGGTTTATAAAGACTTTCTTGTTTTGAGAAAACACTAGAAGGATAAATTCCATAAAGTAAAAGCCCTGCTCTGACTCCATTAAAATAAGAGGTGTCTATATCTGTAATAGCAGCAGAATTTGCCATATGGATTATAGGAATAGATATTCCTTCCTTTTTTATATTTTCAAGTAACCTTTTAAACTTATCATACTGGGCTATAGCATAAGTTTTATCTTCTTCGTCACTTGTAGCAAAGTGAGTATATAGCCCTTGGATTTCAAGGTTAGACAAAGAGCTAATCTCTTTTATAATATTTACATCACCTATATTATCCATTACCTGAAAGCCTAGCCTATTCATTCCCGTGTTTACTTTAATATGGATTTTAACGGTTTTATTTAAAGCTTTTGCTTTTTCATTTAAAGCTTTTGCAAAATTTAAGTTATATACAGTTGGTGTTATTTTGTCCTTAATTACTTTTTCTATTTTTTCATCAGGGATATATCCTAAAATCAAAATATCTATATCTTTATCTTCTTCTCTTATACAGCTTGCCTCATAAAAAGAAGACACACCAAATATCTTCGCCCCTGCTTCTTTTAAGGCTTTTACGCAAGGGTTACTCCCATGACCATAGGCGTCTGCCTTTACTATTGGGATCACTTCTACATTTACTTTTCCCTTAATATGAAGATAGTTATCCACAAGATTTTTTAAATTAATTTCTACATATGTTTGAAATTCACTCATTTTAAGACTCCCTTTTGAATTTAAGGTGTTTTTTTATAATTTTACCACTTTTTATGTAATTTTACCGTAAAAATTATCATTTTTACTTATATTTATTAACATATCCACATAGTTTTCCACAGGCTACCTTAATAAAAAACCCTTTATTTATCAAAAATTATTAGAAATTTAGATAAATTACCCACATTTTTTTTGGCATTTTTATACAATTATCAACACAGAAAATATTTTTTCTACAAAAAAATATAAATTTTTTACATGCCTTTTTCTTTCCTATAAATGAAGTATCCGCCACTACCAATCATAGCGGCATTATCCGTGCAATATACTTTATCTGGTAGGAATAATGTAATATTTTCATCATTACATCTGTGAGTTAGAGTCTCTCTTAACAAGTCGTTACACATAACCCCTCCTCCTACACATAAAGTGGATATATTTTCTCTTTTTAAAGCAAGAATAGCTTTCTCTACTAAAATATCTACCACGCATTTTCTAAAGCTAGCGCAAATGTCAGCTACATTAATTTCTTCGTTTTTCATCTTAGCGCTATTAATATAATTTAAAACTGCACTTTTTAGCCCACTAAAGCTAAAATCTAAACTGTCCTTACCAAGCATTATTCTAGGGAATGTAATAGCATTCTCATTTCCTGATTTTGCCATTTCATCAACCTTTACCCCTCCTGGATAAGAAAGACCTAAGCTCCTTGCGACTTTATCAAAGGCCTCCCCTGCTGCGTCGTCAAGAGTCTTTCCAATCACCTCATAAGAAGTATAGTCTTTCACAAGGCTAATGTTTGTATGCCCCCCACTAGCTGTTAAAGAAATAAAAGGAGGTTTTGCCCCTAGTAAAAAAGAAGAGGCGATATGGCCGTATAAATGATTTACATATACAACCTCCTTACCTAGACTAAGACCTAAAGCCTCAGCATAACTTGTGCCTACGAGTAAAGCCCCAATTAACCCTGGAGTATTTGTAACACTAATAAAGTCAATATCACAAAAGGAAAGGCCTGCTTTTAATAAAGCCTCATCAAGGACAGAGGATATTTTTAAAAGGTGGTTTCTTGAAGCTATTTCAGGAACAACACCCCCATAACTTTTGTGAATATCTATTTGGGTGTGAATAATATTAGACAGTACTTCTATTCCATTTTTTACAACAGCCACACTAGTTTCATCACAAGAGGTTTCTATGCTTAAAGTAATTAAAGTATCCTTACTTTTCATCTTCTTCTCTTTTCTCAACATCGTCGTCGTCGTCATCATCTTCTTCTTTATGGATTGTTATTTCAATTTTATTTTCTGTTATATTTTTATTTAAGTCTTTGTTTAACTCTTTTATAGCATTTTCAATATCCTTTGGGTTTTCACTAACTTTAAGAAGTATTTTTTTTCCTGCCTTTTCAGCTTTAATTTTATTTTTAATAGAATTAACAAATAATAATACAATACATCCAAGACCAGCTATATTAAAGAAAGTAACAATAAGGTTATTAATAAAACCTAGCGGCATATATGAAAAAGCTTTAAGCAGGAGTATACCAGCTAAGGTTCTAAATAAAAGGTTTGTGTTATTTCTAAATAATAGACTACCTACTAACATTCCAGCAGGAATACTAGAGATAAAAAACAGTATATAATAAAGAATAAGAGCAAAGACCGCTATTGGTAGGCCAACAACTGTAATAGCAAGAATAAATATTATTGGTAAAAATAATAAAATAGTCATTGAGCCGTAGGAAAGCTGTTTTAATACATTATGTCTTGAAACAATTTCGAGCCTCATGGCGCTAATAGGTAGGAATGTTACAAAGGCAAAAGTTAACATAATAAGTAAAAATAAACCACTTATTCTAAATAAAGAGAAAATCAAACTAAATATAGAAGAATTTTCAGAAGGAATTAAATATCCTAAATCCTTACTTACTGTTTCACCTTTTATTATAGCCTCTTCACTTAAAACAATAGGGCTTTCACTTTGATAAGTTAAGTTTCCACTAATTACCGCATCACTTCCAATAGTAACTTGTGAAGAAGCGATTGTAACATCTCCAGCAATATTTCCATTAATAACAACACTAGAAGCGGATATAGTAATGTCTCCTTTAATGTCTCCCTTTATTTGGGCTTTGTCCCCGTAAAATATAATGTCCTTACCAATAACAGTATTTTCCCCTGTTATGATAGAAGAGCCATAAATAATAACACTTTCCTTTATTGTTGCATCATTTAAATAAAAGTCACTTCCAAAAGCGATTAAATTTTTATTAATATTTCCACTTAAATTAAATGTGTTTGAAAAAGTAATTACATTATCTAAAAAATCTCCCCCAGCCTTAGTGTTAAGGCTATAAAAGATGCAAAGTCCATTTATTTGCCCATCATTTGTAAAGTCGTTATATCCTTTTAAGAAGATGTCTTCATCTCTTACCTGTCCATCATTAAGGACAAAAACTAAAGGATCTTCATCTACTACTACTTCTGATTCTTCTTCATTTATTAACATAATCCTTTCATTTGGATTGTCTTCTTCATTTATTAACATAATTCCATCATTATTTGCAAAAGCAGTTGTTGGAATTAGTAAAGTAAGGAATAGTAGTGTCCATATTGTTATTTTTTTTATTGTGCTAATCTTCATTTTTTTCTCCTTTTAGTAGATATAAAGATAAAAGTTTTATTATAATCATACTTATTATGTATATTAAAAATATAGTTATTCCACAATTTACAAAGAAGCTTTCTGGGAATATAGTTATTAGAAAGCTTGTGTTTGGATTAAATAACCATAAATCATTTGTAAATAATACTTCATGAAAGAGTGTAAACATCATATTGAAATTTAAAATACTTAAAATAAAAATACTCCCTATAATACATAAATTTACAAGAGGTGTGTACTTTAAAAAAGTATAAAGCTTGTGTTTGTTTTTAAAAAATAAGTATATCCCAAAAAGGAGTAAAATAAAGGCAAATATATTTCTTAAGGTTTTTCCTAGGGAAAATAAGTTTTGAACATCCACCATGTGAATATGTTCTTGCTGGTTAAAATAAGATACTCCATTACTATCTTCAATATAAAAATCTTCCCTCTCAGATTTTAAAAAGCTTTGAATCTCATTAGTTATTTCCATGATTTCACTCATCTCAAGACCGGTTTCTTCACTTAAGTTATAAGACTCATATTGTCTTTTGTAAAAATTATCACTATAAGCAATATATTCTACACTTGTATAAAAAATAACTAAACTAAGAAGTAGAGAGCAAATAATAAGAAAAGAAAAATTTAAAATGTTTTTAAGCTTCATCTTCAAACCTCCACATAATATAAGCGTCTTCATTATTATCGATATAATACTTTTTTCTTACTCCACAGTTTTTAAAACCCATTTTTTCATAAAGAGAAATCCCCTTTTTATTAGAGACTCTAACTTCTAAAGTAAGGTTAGAAATCCCCTCTTTTATAGCGCTATCTATAAGGTTTTTCATAAGGAGGGTTCCAAGGCCTTTACTTTGAAAACAAGGCTTTACTGCCATAGTTGTAATATGCCCTTCTCCTACAATATTTTGATATCCACCAAAGGCAATTAGATCTTTGTCTTTATATATTACAATGTAGTGACAAGCTACATTGAGAAGCTCTGAAAAAAAAGCGCTCTCGCTCCAAGGAGCAGTAAAAGTTTCATTATCTAAAGCTACAATATCTTCAATATCTGTAAGGTAAGCTTCACGAATTAATAAATTATCCATTTTTTTTATCCTCAGCAGAAGAATTTCTTATATAGTTTGGTAGAAAATTATCATAAGTATAAATATTTTCACTCTTTAATATATACTTTCTAGCCAAATAACATAAACTAGAGGCTTTTGGTAGGGTGTTATAGTCTTTAGCAAAAGCTATACTTTCCCCAAGGGCTTCTTTTATATAGTCCATATATTTATAAACCCCATCTCCAGAAATAATAGTGCTGCCTTTAAGAGTTTTTATCTTTTCTATTAAAGAGTCTATGTCTATAATTTCATCTTCCCCTAAGGCCTTTCCTTTATTATATATGTTGTAGTATATATCTTTTTTTTGTGCATCAAAAATAATGCATACATTATCGTAATAATCTACTAAAGGATAAGAAGTTATTTCAAGGGAAGAAATACCTATTATCTTTTTGTTTTGTCTGTGAGCAAAAGCTTTTATAGCTGCTCCACTTACCCTAAGACCTGTAAAAGATCCAGGTCCTGTTCCACAAGCAAAAAAATCAATATCACTAATATCTATTTTTAAATCTGTTAGTAAGTTTTTTATTAGTGGTATTAATTTATCAGAGTGTTTTAATTTATGGTTTGTAAAAACTTCTCCAAGGAGTTTTCCATCTTTTATAATAGCAACACTTGCTGCTTTTGTAGAGGTGTCTACCCCTAATATATAACTCATATAATCTCCTTTAATTTATCTATAATCTCTTTATTATAACTAGTAATAGTTATATTTCTTTTGTTTAAATCATGTAAGTCTCCTTGAATATTTACAAAAAGGACTTTTTCATCAAAAACCTCTTTAATCATATCCCCCCACTCAATTACCATAAAAGCATCTTCATCTTCCATACATTCATAAAAGCCTATATAGTCAAGCTCATCTATATTTTCAATTCTATATGCGTCCATATGATAAATGGTTAAACCTTCTTTTTTATATTCATTTATAAGGGCATAAGTTGGGCTAGAAAAATCTTTTTCTAAGGCGAAGTGTCTGCAAAAACCCCTGGCAATTCTAGTTTTTCCCATGGCCATATCCCCTTTTATTGAAAGGATATATCCCTTTTTTAAAAGGCTAGCAATTTTTTGCCCTAAGGCAATTGTTTCCTCTTCATTTTTTGTAGTTTTGCAAATCTTAAATTTATTGTTTTCCATAAAAAATATTATAACAAAAAAAAATATATATGTAAACATACAGCCACTTTCCTTTTACATATAGAAGAATATAAAAAATATGATTTATTTGATTAAGTTTTTGTTTTTTGAGTATACTAAAATTAAGTTTGAATTTTAGGAGATTTTTTATGATTAATATTCCTTGTACTAATGACTGTATATATCAAAAAGAGGGACAGTGTAAACTAGAAGATGTTCCAAAGAAAATGTATAATTTGGATAATAAATGTGCATATTATGACAAAAAAGACAAAAACTGTTACAAAAGTAATAAGGATGAGAAAAATTAACACAAAATACTTCATAAATTCTTGTAATATAATAAATAATTTGGTATACTTAGTCGAATAAAAAAACAATTTTTTTTGGAGGTAAGTAATGAAGCTAAAACAGTTACAAGAGGTACTAAATGCTACGCTTTTAACTGAAGATTCTGACTTAGAAAAAGACATCTCAAAAGGTTGCGGATCTGATTTAATGAGTGATGTTTTAAGGTTTGCAAAAGATGATGTTATTTTAATTACTGGACTTACGAATATACACACACTTAGAACTGCAGAAATGGCATGTATTAAGTGTGTTGTTTTTGTTAGAGATAAAAATCCAACTCCTGATGTAATTAAGGAAGCAAATGAGCTTAATATCACGTTGTTTACAACTGATAAACCTATGTTTGAAGCTTGCGGGATTTTATACAAACACGGTTTAGGAAGTTAGGGTGAGGATGATATGAGTAACGATACATACAATGTAAAATATGATGTAGTTAGTGAAGATTTTATTAATGCAGGTTCTGCCTCGAAACAAATCAAAAGCTCTCTTTTGAAGTTAGGGCTAAATAATAGCTTAGTAAGAAAAATTGCGATAGCTACTTATGAAGCAGAAATGAATCTTGCTATACATTCTCTTGGAGGCTTTATAAATATAGAAGTCATCGAAGATAAAATTACTGTTACTGTAAAAGATGTAGGCCCTGGAATAAAGGATGTTTCCCTTGCTATGACAGAAGGTTTCTCAACCGCTTCTCAGTCTGTTAGGGAAATGGGTTTTGGAGCTGGGATGGGTCTTCCAAATATGAGACTATGTTGCAGTGAATTTAATATTGAATCTACCCTAGGAGTAGGAACTACTATAGTTATGGACTTTAATATTTAAGGTGGAGATATATCAAATGGAAAATCATTCAGTTACTTTGAATGTTGAAAAATGTAGAGGGTGTACAACATGCTTACACAACTGTCCAACTCATGCCATTAGGGTAAGAGATGGCAAAGCTGTAATTTTAAATGATTACTGCATTGATTGTGGTGAGTGTATTAGAGTTTGTCCTCATGGAGCTAAGGGTGTAAAAAGTAACTATAAAAAAATAATAGATAATTATAAATATAAAATAGCTTTAGTGCCCCCTACTTTAATGGGGCAAGTAAGTAAGTTAGTTGATCAAAATCAAGTGCTAACAGCTATTAAAAATTTAGGCTTTGACGACGCCTTTGAAGTTGCCTTTGGAGCGGAAATTGTAGGAAAAGCTTTAAAATACGAAATCAGCAAAAGTCCTGAAAGATTACACATATCTTCAGCCTGTCCTGCTGTAGTTAAGCTTATTACAGAAAGATTTCCCCTACTTATAGACAACATCATACCCCTAAAAGCCCCTATAACTGTAAGTGGAGAATATATTAGAAAAGAAATTATCAAAGGTAGGGATATAGAAGACAAAGATATCGGAGTTTTCTTTATCTCACCATGTGCGGCAAAAATAACAGATATAGAATATGACTTAAGCAATAAAGATGTTATAAATGGAGCGATTCCTTTTAATCAAATATTTGCAGACTTTAAAAAGAATTTAACAAAATACGAAGAAGAGCCTTTACATAAAGCTTCTACAAGAGGATTAAAATGGGCAGTAAGTGGCGGAGAGTCAGACTTTTTAGATCCAGAACTTTGTATTCATGTAGATGGGATTAAAAATGTTTTAAATGCTTTAGAAGAAATTGATAGAGGGAAAATGGACTCTGTTATATTTTTTGAGGGTCTTGCTTGTACGGGGGGATGCGTTGGAGGTTGTTTAACAATTGAAAACCCATATGTTGCAAAGAAAAGAATTTTAACAAAAGTAGATAGTGAAAAAGATACAAACGCAGATGTAATAGAAGAAGAAGAAGTATACAACATGTATGCATCAGGCTCTTTACATAGAAGTGAAGAATTTAAGCCTATTCCAATAAAACCTCTAGATGATAATGTATTAAAAGCTATAGAAAAAATGAACCAAATTGATAAAATAACAAAAAGACTTCCTGGTCTTGATTGTGGTTCTTGTGGGTGTCCTGGGTGTAGAAAGTTAGCTGAGGATATTGTTAGAGGAAACGCAAATGAAATGGACTGTATATTTATTTTAAAAGATGCCATTACAAAACTAAGTGGAGATATACTAAGAATATCTCAAAAGGTAGTTCCTATAATGGAAGAGAAAGGAAATGAATAAATGTTAATCAAAGACTTACTTGAAAATGAAGAATTTACTTTAATTAATGAAGGATGTAACTTAGACAAAGAGATCGAAAGCGGTTATATTTCAGACCTTTTAAGTTGGGTTATGTCTCATGCAAAGGCAGGTTGTGCTTGGATGACTATTCAAACTCATGTAAATGTAGTAGCCGTAGCAACACTTCTTGATATTGCCTGTATAATCATCCCTGAGGGAGAAGGTGTAGAGGAAGATACAATCAAAAAAGCCACTGAGGAAGATTTACCTCTTATCTCTACAAAGTTAAATAGTTTTGAAATTGCAGGAGTATTAATTGCAAGTGGAGTAAAATAATGGTAGAATTGTTTGCGGATTTACACATACATTCAGTCCTATCTCCTTGTGGAGACGACCTTATGACCCCAAATAATATAGTAAATATGAGTTTACTAAAAGAGCTAGATGTAATTGCCGTAGCCGACCATAATAATGCAAGAAACTTACCTAGCATTATAAATATTGCAAGGGAAAGCGATTTACTTGTTATTCCAGCTATGGAAGTTACAGTAAAAGAAGAAGCTCACATCCTTTGTTATTTCAAAGACTTAGACTCTTGTCTTTCTTATAGTGAGTATGTTTATAAACATTTACCAGATATAAAAAATGATGAAAAGCTTTTTGGTAAACAACAGGTTTTAGACGAGGAAGATGAAGAAATTTCAAGGGTTAAAAAACTTCTTATTAATGCAACAGATATCTCTTTAGATGATCTTATTGTGGATATAGAAAAGTTAGGAGGAGCTGTAGTTCCTGCTCATGTGGATAAAAAAAATTATTCTATCATTGAAAGTCTAGGTTTTATTCCACCAAACTTACCTATTGAAACTATAGAAGTTTCTAAGAATACATCTATAGAGGAATTTAAGAAAAAAATGATTTTTAAAGAATATCAATACATAACATCTTCAGACGCTCATCAGCTAGAGGATATCTTAGAAAAAGTTTTTACAATAAATCCCAAAGAGAAAAGTGTGGGTAGTGTGATAGAATATCTTATGAAAAGATAGATAAATTAGTTTTTTTTGCTTAAGTAGCAAAGTGATATATTATTCTTTCCAGTAAGTAATAATATATGACCTTACTACTTAAGTAATATAAATAAATTAAATATGGGAATACTATTAAAGTATTCCAAGTACAAAAGGAGGTTTTAATAATGGCAACAGTTGAGATTAATGATCTTAGTGTAGCAAAAGACATTGTGGCAAAGCATAAAGACATGCCAGGATGTATGATGCCAATCTTACAAGAAACACAAGCGGCTTATGGGTATTTACCTTTCGAGTTACAAGAAGTAATAGCTTCTGAGCTTGGAGTTCCTATGTCAGATGTTTATGGAGTAGTTACATTTTACTCCCAATTTAACTTAGAAAGAAAAGGTAATTACAGAGTAGGTCTTTGTATGGGAACAGCCTGTTATGTAAGGGATGCTCAAGCAGTACTTGATGAACTTGCAAAAGTAATTGATGTTCCTGTTGGAGCTACAACTGAGGACTATAAGTTTACACTAGAAGCAACTAGATGTTTAGGTTGTTGTGGACTTGCCCCTGTAATGATGATTAATGACGATGTTTATGGTGGACTGGAACCAGCAGACATTAAAGGCATTATTGCAAAATACTAATGAAAGAGTTATCACTTCATATTCTAGATATCTTCTATAATTCTCTAAGTGCTAAGGCTAGCCTTATAAAAGTAGGGGTAGATATTAACACTAAAGAAGATATTCTAACTATTAAAATAGTAGACAATGGCTGTGGGATGGATAAAGAATTTTTAAAAAATGTCTTAAACCCATTTACAACAACCAGAACAACAAGAAAAGTTGGTCTTGGTTTACCACTGTTTGAGTCTGGTGCTTTGAGATGTGAAGGAACTTTTAAGGTTTGGTCTAGGAAGAATGTTGGAACAAGAGTGAAAGCTACTTACCAAAATTCTCATATAGACAAACCACCTCTTGGAAACATGGTAGATACTATTATAAGTATGACTATGGCTTTATCAAAAGAGGTAAATCTTTTGTATATACAAACCTTAGATGATGAGAAGTTTAGTTTTGATACAAGAGAAATAAGGCAAATACTTACAGAAGAAGTAAGCCTTACACAGCCTGATGTTATGTTATGGATAAAAGAATATGTAACGTCAGGACTTATAGATGTTAGTGAGGTATAAAAAATGAAAAAATCTTTAGCTGATTTACAAGCAATAAGAAAGAAAACTTTAGATAACATTAACCTAAGAACTGGTAGAGAGGGATACAGAATCGTAGTTGGAATGGCTACTTGTGGTATCGCAGCTGGTTCAAGACCTGTTTTAACAAGAATTATGGACGAAGTAGCAAAACAAGAGCTTACTGATGTTACTGTTGCTCAAACAGGTTGTATAGGACTATGTCGAGTAGAGCCTATCGTTGAGGTTGTTGATAAAGAAGGAAACAAAACAACTTATGTTAAAGTTGATGAAGAAAAAGCTGGAAGAATTATCGAAGAACATATTAAAGGTGGACAAATCATCAAAGATATGCTTTTAACAGTTCTTGATGGAACATTAATCGATCCTAAAATTAAAGAATAGTCAAGTTAAATAAATAAGGAGGCTTAAATAATGGCGTATATTCGTTCGCAAATATTAGTGTGTGCCGGTACAGGATGTCACTCTAATAAATCTGCTGAAATAGTAAGTGAACTAAAAAAACACATCAAAGCTAATGGCTTAGATAAAGAAATTGATATTGTTACAACAGGTTGTTTTGGGCTATGTGCTGCAGGACCAATCTTAGTTGTATACCCAGAAGAAACTTTCTACTCTAAAGTAGCTCCACAAGATATTGCTGAGTTAGTAGAAGAGCATTTTGTAAAAGGTAGAGTTTTAGAAAGACTTGTTTATGTTACTGAAAGTGAAGGTAGCGCAAAGAAACAATCTTACGTAGAAACAGACTTTTACCAAAAACAAAATAAAATTGCCCTTAAAAACTGTGGTGTTATTAACCCAGAAATTATAGATGAATACATTGCTTTTGATGGTTATATGGCCCTTGAAAAAGTTCTTACATCTATGAGCCCAGAGGAAGTTATCGATGTAATGAAAGCTTCTGGCCTTAGAGGTAGAGGGGGCGGGGGTTTCTCAACAGGAATGAAATGGATGTTTGCAGCCGCTGCTAAAGGAGACAAAAAATATGTAGCTTGTAATGCGGATGAGGGAGATCCAGGTGCATTCATGGATAGATCTATCCTAGAAGGAGACCCACACTCAGTTATCGAAGCTATGGCAATTGCTGCTTATGCTATTGGTGCTGATCAAGGTTATGTTTATATTAGAGCTGAGTATCCTATAGCTGTAGAAAGATTCCAAACAGCTATTGAACAAGCTAGAGAATATGGCTTACTTGGAGAAGAAATTTTTGATAGTAAGTTTAACTTTAACTTAGAAGTTAGACTTGGAGCGGGAGCTTTCGTATGTGGAGAAGAAACTGCACTTATGAACTCTATTGAAGGAAAAAGAGGGGAACCTCGTCCAAGACCTCCATTCCCTGCTCACAAAGGTATTTTTGGAAAACCAACAATCCTTAACAATGTTGAAACATATGCAAATGTTCCACAAATCATCTTAAATGGTGCTGAGTGGTTTAGTAGTATCGGTACAGAAAAATCTAAAGGAACTAAAGTTTTCGCTCTTGGTGGAAAAATTAACAATACAGGTCTTTTAGAGGTTGCTATGGGTACAACGCTAAGAGAAGTTATTTATGATATCGGTGGTGGTATTCCAAATAACAAAAAATTCAAAGCTGCTCAAACTGGTGGACCAAGTGGGGGTTGTATTCCTGCTGAACACTTAGACCTTCCTATGGACTATGAGTCATTAATGTCAATTGGTTCTATGATGGGTTCTGGTGGACTTATCGTTATGGACGAAGACAACTGTATGGTTGATGTTGCTAGATTCTTTATGGACTTTATCGTTGAAGAGTCTTGTGGTAAGTGTCCTACATGTAGAATAGGAACAAAGAGAATGCTTGAAATTCTAGAAAGAATTTGTGAAGGAAAAGGGGAGATGGAAGACCTTGACAGACTTGATGATATCGCTGTTGCTTTAAAACAAGGAGCTTTATGTGGTTTAGGTCAAACTGCTCCAAATCCAATTCTTTCTACTCTAAGATTCTTTAAAGATGAATATTTAGCTCACATTAATGATAAAAAATGTCCAGCTGGAGTTTGTCAAGAATTACTTGAGTATGTTATCGTTGCTGATAAATGTAAAGGATGTAGCTTATGTGCTAAGAAATGTCCTGTTAATTGCATAAGTGGTGAAATCAAAAAACCATATGTAATTGACCAAGAAAAATGTATTAAATGCGGGGCTTGCGTAGATGCATGTAAGTTTGACGCTGTAATAAAAGGTTAATGGAGGCTAAAAAGAAAAGTATGAGTGAAAAAATGATTACACTAAAAATCAACAACTGTGAAATTACTGTTCCTGAAGGAACTACAATACTTGAAGCCGCTAAAAAACTTAACATTGATATTCCAACACTTTGTTATTTAAAAGATATTAATGCAATTGGTGCTTGTAGAATGTGTTTAGTAGAAGTAAAAGGCGCTAGAGCATTACAAGCAAGCTGTGTTTATCCAGTAGCTGAGGGCATTGAAGTATTTACAAACACACCAAATGTTAGAGGTGCTAGAAAAACAAATCTTGAGCTTGTATTATCTGATCATAATAGAGAGTGTACAATTTGCGAGAGAAGTGGAAAATGTGAGCTTCAAAAACTAAGTAATGATCTTGGAGTTAAAAATGTTAGATTTAGTGGAGAACTTTCAAGTGATATTATCGATGACGCATCTTCTTCAATCGTAAGAGATGAATCAAAATGTATTTTATGTAAAAGATGTATCGCTGTATGTAAACACGAACAAGCTACAGGTTCTCTAGGAGCTGTAGGAAGAGGATTTACATCAAAAGCTAGACCGGTATTTAACAATTCTCTACAAGATGTAAACTGTATTGGTTGTGGACAATGTATCGTTAACTGTCCAGTTGCTGCTCTTAAAGAAAAAAGCTCTACTGAACAAGTATGGGACGCAATCAATGATGAAAGTAAATATGTAATAGTTCAACCAGCTCCTGCTGTTAGAGCGGCTCTTGGTGAAGAGTTTGGATACCCTATGGGTACAAGTGTTACAGGTAAAATGGCTGCTGCACTTAGAAGACTTGGCTTTACAAAAATATTTGATGTAGACTTTGCTGCTGATGTTACAATTATGGAAGAAGCTAATGAGCTAATTCATAGAGTAACAAATGGTGGAGTTCTACCAATGATTACAAGTTGTTCTCCAGGTTGGGTAAGATATGCTGAATTAAATTACCCTGAGTTACTTCCTCATTTATCAAGTTGTAAATCTCCTCAAGCTATGAATGGAGCTTTACTAAAATCTCATTATGCTGAAAAACATAACATCGACCCTAAAGATATGGTAGTAGTAAGTGTTATGCCATGTACAGCGAAAAAACATGAGATTGCAAGAGAAGAACTTACTAATGGAAAACTTCCAGATGTAGATATTTCTATCACAACAAGAGAACTTGCAAGTATGATTAAAGAAGCTGGACTAGACTTTAATAGTTTACCAGAAGAAGACTTTGATGCATTCTATGGTGAAAGTACTGGAGCCGGAGTAATCTTTGGAGCTACTGGTGGAGTTATGGAAGCTGCTGCAAGAACTGCTGTTGAAGTTATTTCAGGAAAAGAAAGTGACAATATTGAGTATCATGCTGTAAGAGGAATCGAAGGCATTAAAGAAGCTGAAGTTGTTGCTGGAGACTTAACTATCAAAGTGGCTGTTGCTCATGGTGGTAAAAACCTTCAAACAATTATGGATAAAGTTAAAAATGGTGAAGCTGATTATCACTTTATCGAATTAATGGCTTGTCCTGGTGGTTGTGTAAACGGTGGTGGACAACCAATCGTTGACTCAGTTACAAAAAGAGAAGTTTGTGTTCCTGTAGAAAGAGCAAAAGCTTTATATAGAGAAGATGCTGAAATCTTAGAGTTTAGAAAATCACATCTAAACCCTTCAGTTATAGCATTATATGATGAGTATTTAGAAAAACCAAATTCTCATAAAGCTCATGAATTACTTCATACAACATATAAAGCAAGACCTAAATATACAAACAAATCAAAATAATTTTAAATTTCTACTGGTATACATCTACCAGTGAAAAAATAAACAGCCACTATCTGAGTTGATAGTGGTTGTTTTATTTTAAATGCAGAAGTATTTCTTTATTAATTAAAAGTGATATAAGTTATATAAGTAGTAAATATGGTGCTTTTTATTTATAAAAAGCAAAGGCGAACGTTCCCGTGAGGGAACCATTGGTCGGCTTAATATTTACGGGAATAATAACAGGCTTTTACCCCGCGTTTTGCCAAAAAAGCGGTAGTTTTGGTTCTTTTGATATCAAAAGAACAATTATTTTTTTTATAAAGAAAAGATTATACATAGATAAAAGGAATGGCTTTACTCATAGTAAATACTGATAAAGAAACAAATTGCCATTATGAATTCAGTAATGATACTTTCTTTTTGTATTACTAGGTATATATAATAGGCTATTTTTTATTTTAAAAATTCTTTGAATTATTTATTTTATCTTGGTATAATAAAGGAAATGTGTAGTTGAAGAGGTTTACTATGAAGAAAAATAATTTAGAAATGTTTATAGGATTTGCTATGGTGGTTGTGGGAATAGGGTTTATTGGAGATATGTTTGAAGTTTGGACATTTAATTTATTCTTTGATGGGTGGTGGACACTTTTTATTATTGTTCCTAGTTTAATGAATATGCAAGCTAGAGGTGTTAATATCCCGAATGTAGTTGGAGTATTAGTTGGTATTGTTTTATGTTTAAATCAACAAAATGTACTGCAAAATGTGAATATTGTAAAGATGCTATTTCCTTCTGTATTAATTCTTTTAGGAGGAAGCATTTTATGGAAGCTTTTCTTTAGTAAGGGAAAAAATATTTCTGCTGAAAACAATCCACAACAAGAAGCAGTAAAGGAAGAAGAAGTAAATGAAGAAAAGACAAAAAAAGAGCCTATGGCAAAAGGAGACGATCATACGGCTATATTCTCTATTTGTGAATCAAATTATGCAGGTGTGGAATACAAAGGGGGCAAATGCATGGCTACCTTTGGAGAAATTGAAATCGACCTTAAAAATGCCATTATTAATAAAGATTATCATATAGAGTGTAGGAGTATCCTTGGAAGAATAAAAATATCACTTCCTAAAAATGTTAAAGTTAGCATAAATTCCTTTGATTTAATGGGAGGGATGAAAAACGATTTTGTTTCTTCTAAAAATGAAGATGCCCCTGTGCTTTATATTCAGTCCACCTGTATTTTAGGGAATGTTGAAATAAAGTAATTTAAAAATACATATAATAAATATATTTTTTTTTAAAAGAAGAGTAGTATATACGACTGCTAGTAAAGAAACTTTATAATCTAAAAGAAAAAGGAATGGCAAAAGCCATTCCTTTTTCTATTTCTCTTTTTTCTTGTATTCACATCTTTATTAACATATAATTGATATATAGATTATTTATATAAGAAGGACTGTGATATGAAAATTAAAGAAGAGTACACTTGCGCCTTGCTTTTATCAATGGATTTGCTAGGTGGAAAATGGAAGATGAGAATTTTGTGGCATGTATTAAATGGGGACAATCGTTTTTCCTTACTACAAAAAGGGATCCCAGACATAACCCACAAAATGCTTGTAACACAATTAAAAGAACTTGAGGTAAGTAATATATTAATTAGGAGGGTGGTTAGTGAAAAACCCCTTAATGTTGTATATTCTCTTTCTGGAAAGTATAAGGGGCTAATTCCCCTTGTGGAGGGTTTTTGTGATTTTTCAAAGGAATATGCTAAGGAAAATGAAATAATCCTTAAAGATAATATATAGGTACAAAAAAGTACGTTATTGTCTTAGTTGTTGTCTTTAGGTTATAATAAATGTACAACAATAAGGAGGTAATGAAAATGAATTATCCAAGAGCATTTTCTCATATAGGTTTGTCTGTACCTAATTTA
>CAYJAA010000010.1:0-26842 GCA_964368185.1 uncultured Lachnospiraceae bacterium
TAACATGTGGTTTACTTCTTTCATACTTTTGTTTAGCCATTTTTTTTCTCCTTAACTTTTAACTTATATTTTTATTTATCATTTAATTTTTCAATTAAGTGCTTTGGTACAGGCTCATAATGTGAGAATGTTAAAGTGTGAGTTCCTCTACCTTGTGTTTTACTTCTAAGGTCAGTTGTGTATTGGAACATTTCAGAAAGTGGAACAAATCCGTTAATGATTTGTGCACCATTTCTAAGCTCCATACCTTCAATCTTACCTCTTCTAGAAGTCATATCTCCCATAACATCTCCAAGATATTCTTCTGGTACAGTAATTTCAATTTTAAATACTGGTTCTACTAATACCGGAGCTGCTTTTGCCATAGCTTCTTTGAATGCCATAGATCCAGCAATTTTAAATGCCATCTCAGAAGAGTCAACGTCATGGTATGAACCATCTGTTAAAGTAACTTTAACATCTAATACTTCATATCCAGCAACGATCCCTGCTTCCATAGCCCCTTGAATACCTTTGTTAACAGGCTCAATATATTCTTTAGGAATAGAACCACCAACAATTTTACTGATGAATTCATATCCTTTGCCTTCTTCATTTGGCTCAATATCAATAAGAACATGTCCGTATTGACCTTTACCACCTGATTGCTTAGCATACTTAACGTTTGCAGAAGCAGGCTTAGTAATTGTTTCTTTGTAAGCAACTTGAGGACGACCAACATTTGCTTCAACTTTAAATTCTCTTAAAAGTCTGTCTACGATAATTTCAAGATGAAGTTCACCCATTCCTGAAATAATTGTTTGTCCAGTTTCTTTATCAGTTTTAAATCTGAAAGTTGGATCTTCTTCTGAAAGTTTTACTAAAGCTGTAATCATTTTTTCTTGACCGGCTTTAGTTTTTGGTTCAATAGCAACCGAGATAACAGGATCAGGGAATTCGATAGATTCTAATATAATTGGATTAGAATCGATACATAAAGTATCCCCTGTTGTAGTATCTTTAAGACCTACAATCGCTACAATATCTCCTGTTGCGATTTCATCAATATCTTCTCTATGGTTCGCATGCATTCTTACAATACGACCAATTCTCTCTTTTTTACCTTTTGTAGAGTTAAATACATAAGAACCACTTGTACAAGTTCCTGAGTAAACTCTAATAAAAGCTAATTTCCCAACAAAAGGGTCTGTCATAATTTTGAAAGCAAGGGCACTAAAAGGCTCTTTATCATCAGCTTTTCTAACTAATTCTTCCCCTGTTTTTGGGTGAGTCCCCTCCATGTCATCAATGTCAAGAGGTGAAGGCATTAAGTCAACTACTGCATCAAGAAGTGGTTGAACACCTTTGTTTTTAAATGAAGAACCACAAAGAACAGGAATTAAGTCAAGATTGATAACCGCTTTTCTTAAAGCTGCAATAATCTCTTCTTTAGAAATATCTTCCCCTTCTAAGAATTTTTCCATAATCGCTTCATCATGAACAGATACTTCATCTAATAATTTTTCTCTATACTCTTCAGCAATTTCAGCCATATCTTCTGGGATATCAATAACATCAATTTCTTTACCAATATCATCTTTATAGATATTAGCTTTCATTTCAATTAAGTCAATAATCCCTTTAAAAACATCTTCGCTTCCAATAGGAAGTTGAATTGGAACAGGATTAGAACCAAGTCTATTTTCAATCATGTCTACAACATTATAAAAATCTGCTCCCATAATGTCCATTTTATTGATATAAGCAATTCTTGGAACATTATATTTGTCTGCTTGTCTCCAAACAGTTTCACTTTGAGGCTCAACGCCCCCCTTTGCACAGAAAACTGCAACAGCACTATCTAAAACTCTAAGAGAACGTTGTACTTCTACTGTAAAGTCAACATGTCCAGGAGTATCGATAATATTAATGTTATGTCCATTCCACTCACAAGCAGTAGCAGCAGAAGTGATTGTAATCCCTCTTTCTTGCTCTTGCTCCATCCAGTCCATTTGTGCTCCACCCTCATGGGTTTCTCCAATTTTATGGATTCTTCCTGAATAAAATAGAATTCTTTCAGTTGTTGTAGTCTTACCAGCATCGATGTGAGCCATAATACCAATATTTCTAGTTTTATCTAAGCTATATTTACGTTTCATTAAGCTACACCCCTATTACCATTTAAAATGTGAGAAAGCTTTATTAGCTTCAGCCATTTTATGTGTATCTTCTTTTTTCTTAACAGATGCTCCTGTATTATTTAAAGCATCCATAATTTCTCCTGCAAGTCTTTGTCTCATTGTCTTTTCGCCTCTTTTTCTTGAGAAAGTGATTAACCATCTTAGTCCTAATGTTTGTCTTCTTTCTGGTCTGATTTCCATAGGAACTTGATAAGTTGCTCCCCCAACTCTTCTTGCTTTAACTTCAAGTAAAGGCATAATATTATTTAAAGCTTCTGTAAAAGCTTCTAAGGGTTCTTTCCCTGTTTTTTCTGCTACGATATCAAATGCACCGTATACGATTTGTTGAGCTACCCCTTTTTTTCCATCTAACATAATGTTATTTAGTAATTTTGTTACTAAAACACTATTATAAATTGGGTCTGGTAGCACTACCCTTTTGGGTACTGGTCCTTTTCTAGGCACTGTACTTCCCTCCTAATAATTTTTTTTTCATTGGTACTCGACAAATATAAAATTTGCCGCTGTGCTTTTATATAAAATATAAGATAAGTCTTATACCATCATCATAAACACATTAGCTTTTTTTTGCACCATATTTACTTCTTGATTGTTTTCTGTTAGCAACACCTTGAGTATCAAGCGCTCCCCTAATGATTTTATAACGTACCCCTGGTAAGTCTTTAACTCTACCACCTTTAACCATAACAACACTATGCTCTTGAAGATTATGACCTATACCTGGGATATAAGCTGTAACCTCAATACCATTAACAAGTCTTACTCTGGCGATTTTTCTCATCGCTGAGTTTGGTTTTTTAGGTGTAGCAGTTCTAACTACTGTACATACGCCTCTTTTTTGCGGGTTAGACTTTAAAGCTGGAGATTTAGTTTTGTAAATTAAATCTTTTCTACTCTTTCTTACTAACTGATTCACTGTTGGCATTAGATTTACCTCCTTTATTTATTTTATAATACATGCAGTTGCAGCATTTCTACTGATTCCACAAGCGTTACCTAATTCATCCATAGTGTCTACATATATCACCTTAACACTATGTTTTTCACACACTACCTTGATTTTGTCTATAATGTGTTCATTTGCATCATTTGCGATAAAAACCAAAGTGGCTTTTTCCTCTTCTATCATCTTTGTCGTCTGTTTCATTCCTACAACAAAAGATGAATTTTGAATATTATCTAACATTTTTTACCTCAATGTTTAGTCAACTGTATTATTTTATCAAAAACATCTATATATGTCAATAAAATTCCACATTTTAAAACATTAAATAAGCCTTTAGCACTGTATTTTAATAAGACTTTTTATAAATTTTATAAAAGATATTTAAAGTAAATTCTAAAGGCTTGCAAATAAAAAAAATTTTCACCTATTTCTTTATCTTAAAATATATTTTTTATAAACATTAGAAAAATAAAAAAGTTTTAAATTCACATATATTTTATACTTTATTACTTGTAAAATCCAGTATATTTTGTAAATTTTACAGCTTTTATACTTTAATATACATTTATTTAAGAAAAAAACTTTAATATAACATAATTTGAAAAATCAAGACCTTTTTTACTTAAGAAAAACCCTTTTTTTGTGGAAATTATAAAGCCATCTTTTTCTAGAGATTTTATCTCTTTTTCGAAAGTTTTTTCAATATCTATATTTAAAAAATCCCTACCTTTTTCATAAATAACTCCCTCAATTTTCCTTAGAGATAACATCATATATTCTTTGACTTTATCTTCTTTTTCTAATTTATATTCTAAAGCTACCCCAGTATTTTTAAGGGTTACCCTATCAATATATTTACAAATATCTGTCTCATTTTCTTTTCTATATCCATTTACATAAGAATGAGCTCCTGCTCCAAATCCTATATAATCATAAAAATCCCAACAATTTAAATTGTGACGGCTATAATACCCCTCTTTCCCAAAGTTAGAAATTTCATATTGAATAAACCCTTTTTTTTCCAAAAAATTAACTCCCTCTTTATACATTTTCCTGTCTAGCTCATCATCAATAATTATATTATTTTCCTCATAATATTTACCTAACTTACTATGATTTTCTAAAATAAGAGAATACAAAGAAATATGTTTTATGTCTAAATTAGATAAATACTCAGCTCCCTCTAAAAAACCCTTTAAGCTTTGACTTGGAAGCGAGAACATAAGATCAACATTAATATTGTTAAATCCTGCCTCTTTTACCACCTCTAACCCATCTTTAAATTCTTTTAAGGTGTGAACTCTCCCTATTTTTTTTAAAATATCATCCTCTAGACTTTGAAGACCTATACTAATTCTATTAATTCCTATTTCTTTATAAAGCCTTACTTTTTCTTTATTTATACTCTCAGGATTTAATTCAATAGTTATTTCACAGTCATCACTTAAAGTAAATTTGTTTTTTATCTTCCCTAAAACTTCTGCAATATATTCACCCTCTACATAACTTGGAGTTCCCCCTCCAATATAAATAGTGTCTACACTTTTTATTTCACTTTTTTTACTAGTATCATCAATTTCTTTTTTTAAAGCCAAAAAGTAAGAAGATATTAAATCTTCTTTATTTTCATAGGAATTAAAATCACAATAAAAACATTTTCTCTTACAAAAAGGGATATGAATATATAAAGAAGTTTTACTTATTTTTTCTTTCAATAAATTACTCCTTCCTCTCTTTTATTTTCATTATAATTATATAAACACTCTAAAAAAAGGCACATGACTTTTACAGTCATCTGCCTTTTAAGTCTCATATTTAAGGGCTTGTATAAGTTAGTGGATTGACTGTTGAACCATTTACATGGACTTCAAAGTGAAGATGTGGCCCTGTTGACCAACCAGTACTTCCTGCTTTTGATACAAGCTGTCCCTTTGTTACTTTTTGTCCAACAGAAACATGAATGGAATCATTATGAGCCAGTAGAACACTGATTTTTTTACCATCTATTAACCCAAGGTCTATAATTACAGTTTTTCCATATCCTCCATAAGTCCCTGCGTATGTAATAACACCATTTCCAGGAGAAACTATAGTATCTCCATACCAAGCTCCAACATCCACCCCTGCGTGGAATCTTTGATCCCCAAAGATAGGATGAGTTCTCCAGCCATAAGGGCTAGTAATATTGCTTCTTCCAGGAATAGGCCATGCTAAAACTGAATTAGCGTAATCTCCTCCACCAGATTCTTCCATAATAAGCTGTCTAAGTTCATCAGCTTCTGCTTCTTCTTTTTCAAGTAACTCTTTAAGTTTTGCAGTATCTTCGTTTACTACACCTAAAGCAGTTTCTCTTTTTTCCCTAAGAGAGTCAAGATTTCCTTGCTTTGTTGTTAGCTCATCTAAGATGTCTGCTAACTCATTATTTTTATCTTCAATTTCTTTTTTCTTAATCTCTATTTCACTTTGTGCTTTTTCTAAAGCTTCGATAATATCTCTATCATAAGAAATAAGAGACTGTATCGTAACAACCCTGCTAATAAGCTCAGAAAAACTCTCACTATCAAATATAAGCTCTAAATAACCTATATTTCCATACATATACATAACTGAAAGTCTATCTTCTAAAAGCTCTTGGCTTTCCTGTTTTTTCTTAACCGCTTCATCTAGCTCTAGTTTTGCTTTTTCAAGGTCTTCTTCAACAGCTACTTTTTCTGTTTCATATTTGTCTATGTCTACTTGCAAAGTTTCCATTTCTTCATCATAAGCTTCAATATCTTTTAAAAGCTCATCAGCAGTTTTATTGTTTGCATCAATTTGTTCTTGTGTATCATTAATCCCTTGTTCAATTTCATCTAGCTTATCTCTGTTTTCAGTAGCATAAATACTTGAAAACCCAATTGTAAATAACATAATAAAAACACAAAACAAAGCTATTATTTTTTTCATTTTACTCATTTTTATCACTCCTCACCTTATACATTAAGGAACTTTCTAATGGAAAGAGAGCTACCAAGGGCTCCTATTATAATCCCATATATAATAAAATAAACACTTACTTGACTCATTATGTATGCAGGAGAAGCTAGTGTCCCTGCCACTGGAAGTGTCGTAAGTCCACCTTGTAAAAATCCTGTTAAATAATAATAGGCGTTTCTTATAATTAAAACAGCTGTTGCTGAGCCTAGTAGCCCAAGTATACTCCCTTCAATAAGGAAAGGAAATCTTATAAACCAATCCGTAGCCCCAACATATTTCATAACTGTAATATCATTTCTTCTAGCGTATACCGTTAATTTGATGGTGTTGAAAATTATAAATACACTAACTACACTTAATATAGCAAAGATAATAATACTAACTATGCTAGTAAGGCTGTTAAACTTTAAAAGATTTTCAACAACCTCCTCCCCATAAACAACATCATCTACCCCATCCAGTCCCTTTGCAAATTCATATAAGTCATTAATTTTAGAAGAGTCGTTTACCTTTACAATAAAAGATTCAGGAAGTGGGTTACTTTCCCCTTCGTATCCATCTAAAAGATAGCCTTTGTCTCCAAAACTTTCTTTAAATAAGTTAAGAGCGTCAGACTTTGATTCATAAACTACACTCTCGCAAAGTTCATGATTTTCTAAAGCTATTTCAATAGCATCTTTTTTAGCCTCTTCAATTTCTTCACTTAAATATACTTTAACTTCTAAATTTTCTTCCATTTGCTTTGTAATGTAATTAATATTAAGGGCTAGCACTAAGAAAACCCCAATAATTAAAAGGGCTGCTACAACTGAGGCAACAGAAGCAAAACTCATAATAGAATTTCTTTTTATATTTTGTAGTGAATCTCTAATAAATAATTTTATCGTTGAAAGTTTAATGAGGATACCCCCCTTTCTTATCACTTACTATATGTCCATTGTCTAAAGCTATTACCCTTTTTTGCATAGCGTCTACAATAACTTTATCATGGGTTGCAATAATAAGAGTTGTTCCATATTCGTTAATCTTGCTAAGTAAATTCATAATCCCAGCAGAAGTCGTTGGATCTAAATTTCCAGTTGGCTCATCGCAAATTAAAATCTCTGGCTTATTAATAATACTCCTAGCGATAGCCACCCTTTGTTGTTCTCCCCCAGATAACTGATTAGGATATTTTCTAGCCTTTGATTTAAGACCAACAACATTTAATATCCTAGGAACTGTCTTGTTAATAACATCTGTAGGTTTTTGCATAACTTCCATTGCAAAGGCAACATTTTCAAATACTGTCCTATTTTCAAGAAGTCTATAATCTTGAAAAACTATCCCTACTTTCCTTCTAACTAAAGGGATTTTTTCTTTTTTTATCCTAACTAAATCGTATCCCCCAACTTGAAGATTTCCACTTGTTGGAGTGATTTCTCTAAGTAACAACTTTAGTAAAGTCGATTTCCCTGCTCCACTTTTCCCAACCAAAAAAACAAACTCCCCTTTGTTAATAGATACATTAACACCCTCTAGGGCAGGAATTTCTCCACCTTCATACATTTTCGTAACATTATCTAAATAAATCATATTTACTCCTAAAATAATTATGTCAAATTTAAGTTTATAGTGACAAAATATATAACATTATAACATATTTTGATAAATTATATATGATTTTAATAAATTTTATTTTCCATATTTTTCCTCTAGCTTAACTCTTTTTTAATAAACTGAGCTAAATAGTTAGCGTCTTCTTCTAAGGATTTTAAATCTTCTCCTTCAATCATAACTCTAATTAAAGGCTCTGTTCCACTAGTTCTAATTAAAATTCTTCCGCTACCTTCATATTTTTCACTTATCTTATTAATTTCACTAATAATAGCTTCATTTGTTTCATACTCATATTTTTTTTCATTTTTCACCCTTGCGTTCACAAGAACCTGAGGATAAATTGTAACTTCTTTTGATATATCACTAAGTAAAACTTTATTTTCTTTTAATATCTTACAAAGAATAAGGCTGCTCCCTCCTCCGTCCCCTGTTGAGTTTACATCTAAAACAATTAAATGCCCTGACTGCTCTCCTCCAAAAGAATACCCCTCTTTTAACATTCTCTCTAAAACATATCTATCCCCAACCCCTGTTTCACTGATGTTAATCCCTTTTTCACTACAAGCTTTTTTAAGTCCTAAATTACTCATAACTGTTAATACAAGAGTATCTTTATTTAACTTGTTGTTTTCTTTTAAATAACAACTAATTAAATACATGATTTTATCCCCGTCAAATTCAACCCCCTCATTGTCAACAGCAATAAGCCTGTCCCCATCTCCATCATAAGCAAGACCAATATCAGCCCCTACTTTTAAAACCTCTTCTTTAAGACCTCCTATATGAGTCGAGCCACATTCATGGTTAATATTCACCCCATTTGGAGTATTATTTATAACTGTTAAATCTGCCCCTAGTCTTTCAAAAACTTTTTTTGCTACTTTGTAAGTTGCTCCATTAGCAAGGTCTAGCACTACCTTAAGACCTTTAAGGGAAGAAAGCCCTATTTTCTTAAGTAGGTAATTTATGTATATTTCATCAGGATCTTCAACTAAAGAAACGCCCCCTATATCTCCATGGGTAATTTCTTCTACCACTTTACTTTCTGAAAGGATCATATCTTCAATTTTTCCCTCAGCTTCATCATCAAGCTTATATCCCTCATGATTAAAAAATTTAATTCCATTATATTCATAAGAATTATGAGAAGCACTAATTACAATCCCACTATCTGCCTTAAAATGTCTAACTAAAACTGCTACTGCTGGGGTAGGAACAACTCCTGCATTTAATACATTTCCTCCAGCACTATTAATTCCACTAACTAAAGCCCCTAAAAACATATCCTTTGAAATTCTAGTGTCCATACCAATTACAAATAATGGCACTTTTTTGTTTAATTTTTCTCTTAATACTATGGTAGTAAAATATCCAAGCTCATAAGCTAGTTTTACACTAAGCTCCTTATTTGCTACTCCTCTTACTCCATCTGTTCCAAATAATTTACCCACTTAATTTCCTCCTAATTACTCTTTCGTAAGCTTTAAACTAAGGTTAATTCCGTCCACACAACTACTAAGGATTCCTCCTGCATACCCAGCACCCTCTCCTATTGGATATAACCCTTTTACATTTACACTCTCATAAGTTTCTTTGTCTCTAACAATCCTAACAGCACTAGACGTTCTAGTTTCTATCCCTGTTATAACTCCATTATTAAAGCATGGTAAGATATTAGAAAAATGACTTAATCCTTTTTTTATAACATAATTCAGCTCATAAGGCAAGGCTAAGTTCATATCTACTTCTTTAACTCCAGGCTTATAAGTAGGGGTAGTGTTTGTGTCCCCACTAACCTCTAAATAATCCTTAATAGAACTATACGGGGCATAGTAGTTTTTCCCTCCTAGCATAAAGGCTTTTTCTTCTAGGGAGTCTTGAAACTCTAGGCCTGCAAGAGGGTCGCTTCCATAATCTTCTTCATTTACATTAATTACAATTGCACTATTAGAATTTATCATATTTCTATTATAAAAACTCATCCCATTTGTAACAACTCTATTTTCATCACTACTACTAGCAACAACCACCCCACCAGGACAATTACAAAAAGAATACACTCCTCTTTTTGTGTCAAAATCATTATATTTTAATACATATTCGCTAGCCTTTAAGGCACTATGTTCATAATATTTTCCATAACAACACTTGTCAACTTCTTCTTTTAAATGCTCAACCCTAAAACCTACTGCAAAGGGTTTGTTTTCTAAAAATACTCCCTTATTATGTAACATTCTAAATATATCTTTAGCCCCATTTCCTACCGCTAAAATTAAAGTGTCAGTAGGGTATTCATCTTTTTCATTTACAACAATTGATTTAACTTCTCCATCTTTAATGTTAATATCTGTAACATCGCTACTAAAGAAAAACTGCCCCCCTAAGCTTTCAATTTCCATTTTTAAATTCCCAACCACTTTTCTTAGCTGATCCGTCCCAAGATGAGGCTTTGCTTTATAAGCAATTTCCTTACTGCCTCCACACCTTATTAAAAAATCTAAAACATCTTTCCCATAAGGGCTTTTTATCCTTGAATTTAATTTCCCATCAGAAAAAGTTCCTGCCCCTCCAAGTCCAAAAGCAATATTACTTTTTGTGTTTAATATCCCTTCACTGAAAAAAGTGTTTACACTATTTACCCTATCCTTTATGTCTTCTCCCCTTTCAAAAATAAGAGGCTTATACCCCGCCTTTGCAAGATATAGCCCTGCAAACAGTCCCCCTGGCCCTGCCCCTACGATAATAGGGTTTCTATCTTTGCCTTTTGTAACTGCCTCAAAACTAGATAAAGTTTCCTTTTTCTCAACTTTTTTATATTTTAAAGGTCTTTCATAATCAAACTCAACACTATAAACATAGAATATTCCCTTGTCGTTTCTATGTCTACTATCTAAAGATTTTCTAATTATTTTAAAGTTTTTAACAAGCTGCTCTTTTAAATACAGCTTGTTAATAATCGCTTCTCTTTCTTTTGAAGAAAGTAAAAGGTCTATATTAATTTTTATATTGTCTACATAATATCTATTCATCATTATTCATTTTCCACTATATTAACTTTAACTTCTTCTTTGCTTAAGCTTTTAATAGTAACCCCTTCTGGAAGTTCTTTTGTGGTTATGGTAACATCTAGGGTATATGTCCCAACACCAAGACCAGTAACATCTATATTCCCTGTTAAGAAAGATTCGTCTATTTGGGATAATAGACTATCCTCTCCTTGTAAAACTACACTTAAAATGTCATCATAAACAGTAGCTGTTAAATTTCCTCCTAGTCCATTAAAAGAATACGAAGAAATGATAATTGTTTTTTCGTTATTTTTATCTACTGCAATTACCACTTGGACTTGCTTGTTGCTATCGTCTAAAAGACTAACCCCACTAGGAATATTTAAGTTCACTTTTTGAGATATAGAACTAGTAGCAGAATCTATATCTATAGCAACTGTATTTATCTGTTCAATCTCACTTATTATCTCTTCACTCCCTGCTATTTTTACTTCTTTAGTTAATGAGCGAATATCTCCAACATTATACCCAGTTTCCACACTCCCTTTAGTAAGAACATTTACAGGAACTGTTTTTGTAACCCCAATTTCAACCCTTACATTTGCCTTTTCACTAGAAATAGTAAGATCCGTTAACTCTTCTCCATTTTTATCTATAACAACTAGTGGTACAGTTGTGTTAAAGCTCTCACTTTTACCTGTGATATCTACTTTCCCAATAACTTGGTGAGCTTGTTCTAAAATGGAACTAGGCCCTGAAACATAAACAGTATCCACATCACTTGTCATAGAAAGAACAGCGTGTCCACTTGCAATGGTTCCACTTTGGGTAATAACAGGACTATTTAAGCTACTTTCTCCAATAGTATCAACCTTAAAATCAAACATCCTTGGAGTTTGATCAATAACAACCACCCCTTCTGTTAATCCGTCTATTTCAACAGTTAGAGAATATTCCCCAACAGCAGACACTGTGGAAAAATCTACATAAGCATAAATATTTTCTTTATCAATATTGCTAACAAGCATATTTTTTCCATAAACTCTTATAGATACTAATTTATCTAAGTCAAAATCTATAATAAGTCCATTTTCTTCGATTTTTTGAGTGTTTATAAATTCGATTGGTATATCATCAAATTTTTTATAAGTCATAGGGTCAGTTTCTGCAACAGTATAAACCCATAACAATAAAGAGATGAAAAATGCTATTGCTAAAGATGTGATTTTAGAAGAGTTATTTTTATTTTCCATTTTTACTCTCCTTAAAAATATTTTTACTTTGAGAAGGCTTTTCAGGGATTAAAGTTTGGACTAAAATCCTTCTAAGGCTATTTTCGTCTAAGAATCTAGATAACTTCCCACCATAAGCATATGAAATTACCCCTGTTTCTTCCGAAACAATTAAAGAAATACAATCCGAACTTTCGCTTATCCCAATACCAGCACGATGCCTTGTTCCTATCGTTGTGCTAAGATCTCTATTTTGAGTTAAAGGTAGTAAACAAGAAGCTGCTTTAATTCTTTGAGTTGTTGTATCTAGAATTATAGCCCCATCGTGAAGAGGGCTTTTAGGGGTGAAAATATTACTTAATAATTCGCTACTATAAAGGCTATCTAACTTAACCCCTGTATCAATAACATCATCAAGAGGTGTTTTTCTTTGTAAAATAATTAAAGCCCCTGTCCTGTTTCTGCTTAAAATAAGTATACTAGAAATGATTTGCTCTATAAATTCTTCGTTATTGCTTCCCATAGACATATCAGTAAAAATACCTTTAAAACTATCTACATTCGTGTTTCCTAAAGTCTCTAAGGCTTTTCTAAGCTCTGGTTGAAACATTATAAGTAAAGCGATAAAACCAACTGTCATAATGTTTTCAAAAACAAAGTTAATCGCAACAAGACCTACCCAATCAGTGATTTGGGTTATTGCTACGATTATCAATATCCCCTTTGCTACTTGTTGAGCTTGGGTTCCTTTAATAAGTTTAATTAAACTATATATAATAAAGGTCATTATCAAGATATCAATTAAAGAAAGTATAGTAAATGAATTGGTTATATCATAAAAAAAGTCGCTGATCATGAACTTTAGTACCTCCAAATGTTTTTTATCATTATATTATTATACAACATATAAAAGGATAAACAAAGCCTAAATAATAATTAAAAACAATTCCTCCCCCTTTGGTTATAATTTAACTAAAAAAAAAAGAGAAACCCTAAAAGCTTCCCTTTTTCTTACTATTACATAAACATATTTATTATATCTTCAGATAAGTTCTCCGTTTTATTTATAATTGCCTCATCTAAAGTTTTTATAGCATCATCCTCATATGAGAAATAAATGTTTTTAACTTGTGGATAATGTCTTTTTATTTCTGTTTTTATTTTTTCAATTTCTTCTTCCCCTAGCTGAGTCTTATTTTTATCAAGTCCACAATAAGCATTTATTCCCATAATGATTACTTTACTATCCTCTACTCCTTCAATTTCATTAATCGCCCCGTAAGACTTTGTTCCTTCCAAAATAAAAGGCGAAGTAATATCAGAATATCCAAGATTATTATTAGAATAACTTCTAGCTTGCCCAAGGTAATCAAACCCGTAAGGATATGTTGGGTCTGCACTAATATTATAGTCATAACCTAAACTATCCCCAGTTCCTTTTGTAATGTCTTCTTCTATAGCACTCATACTACCGCACCCTACAAGGGTTAAGGTTAATACAGCCGAGACTAGTGTTAAAGATAAAATATTTTTTTTCATTAAAAGAGCCTCCTTTCATACAATTAGTATTGAAAAAGAGGACCTTTAGTATTCTGGTAAATTTTTTATATTTAGTAATCTTTTGGCTTAAGTGGAAGAGAAATTTTTCCACTTTTTTTCTCAACATATAAAAACCAATACCCAAGCTCACTTTCTTTAATCTGTCTATAATAAGTGTATCCTGTTGTTCCTAAAAAGGGCTGAAATCTTTTATCTTTTTTCCCTAAAATCCCATACACAAAATACTCCTGATATAAATCATTCTTAGCTTTTCCAAATATCCACTTTGGAAGAGTTTTGCTTTCAATGTCTTTGTTGTAATACCCCATATATGGATATATTAAAGGCATAATAAATCCATTATATATTATATTAATTTCATAAAGACATTTTAAACTTTCATTAATTTTATAAAAAATATGCCCACTAAAAGGCTCTTTGAAATCTAGCTTTATTTTTTCTAAAGTATCATTTAATATATCCTCATTTGAGTTTATAATTTTAACACTCCCCTCTTTGCTTTTAATAACTTCCTCGCTAAGCTCCCTTTCAGTTCCCTCAAAGCTGTCCCTATAAACATTTATATTTTCTTCGCCTTCATTTAATATCTCTTGTTTGTCCTTTGAAATAAGAGGAATATTTTCTAGGGGTATACTTTCTTCTTCTTTTAAAATATCTTCTTCAAAAGGCAGTTTTTTGATGTTTAAAGCCATGTGTAAATCTTTTAGAGAAAAATATATATCAGAAGTATATATTTCAACAATATTTAGCCTTTCTTTATCTTTTATCTTTTTCATATCTATCTCAAACTTAAAAACAAAGCTGTCTTTTTCAACATTTATAATATGAAAAACATATTCACTATTTTCACTTCCCTCAAAAACAAGGGCATATTCTCCCTTTTTAATCCCCTCCCCCTTTATATATAAATATTTTCCTGCCCCTTCTTTTTCTTCTATTTTAAGATGTAGGGTACTTTTCTTATCTAAAGTTAAGTTATCAAGTAAAATATAATCCATTTTCAATATAAAATCCTCCCATATTATATAACTTATTTAATAAATTGTATTACTAGTTATAAATAAATATGATAGAATATATAATTGTAATAAAAGTAATATAAAAAAATAGGAAGATTTAACTTATGAATATAACTACACTATTTATAATGGCAGTAGCTTTGTCTATGGATGCTTTTGCTGTTAGCGTATCCTCATCTTTAAAAGGATTAACCCCAAACCTTTCCAATAAACTTAAAATTTCAGCCTCTTTTGGTTTTTTCCAAATGGCAACAACTATAATAGGATATTTCCTCGCAGGACTATTTAGTAAGTATATAATTATATATTCTAATTATATTGCATTTATACTCCTAACCTTAATAGGAATAAAAATGATTAAAGAAAGTATGAGTGAGGAAGATAGTGATATAAGTTTATCCCTTATAGGACTGCTTATTCTATCTATAGCAACTAGTATAGATTCCCTAGCTAGTGGTATAAGTTTTGCTTTTTTAAACATAAATATTTTTAGTGCTGGAATTATGATAGGAATAACAACATTCCTTCTTTCTTTTTTAGGAACAGCCTTTGGAAATTATTTAGGAAATAAATTTAAAAAACAATCTGAACTTGCTGGTGGACTAATAATAATAGCCATTGGAATTAAAATTTTAATTGAACATTTAATTACATAGGAGAATTTAATATGAGTAAAATATATGCCCATAGAGGAGTAAGTAGCCTTTTCCCTGAAAACACTATGGAAGCATTTTTATATGCAAATAAAATAAAATGTGATGGCATAGAGCTAGATGTTCATCTGTCTAAGGATGGGGAAGTGGTTGTAATTCATGATCATACACTAGATAGAACAACAAATCTAGTAGGGGCTGTTAGCAATCACACATATAAAGAAATTGAAAAAGGTAAAATTTCTTATAAAGACAATTATCTTAAAGTCCCTTTGCTAAGAGATGTTTTTAAGGCCTTTAAAAACTTAGACACTCATATAAATATAGAATTAAAAGCAAGTGGATATATTTATAAAGATATCGAAAAGAAAGTGGCAGACTTAATAGTAGAATATAACTACATTAATAAAGCCGTTGTATCTTCTTTTGATCATAGAGCTTTAGTTAATATAAAAAACATAAACCCTTATATTAAAACCGCAGCCTTATTTTCTTCTTATATATTAAATCCTGTAGAATATATAAAAAAATATAATATAGATTTTTTAAATTATAATTATTTATATACTAGTGATGAGCTGATAAAAGAGCTTAAAGACAATAATATAAGTATGTCTGTTTATACAGTAGATGAAAAAAATATTTTCACTAACCTTAAAAATAAAGGTGTAGATATTATTATTACTAATACTCCACAAAATTTTATTAAGTAAAATTAATGGGAAAAAACTGATTTTTATCTAAACTATTGTTAAAAAATAAAATATATAAGTAATGTAAAAAGTCTTAATTATAAAAGAGTAAAATCAAATAATTTTACTCTAAAAAGGTAAAAAATAAAAAAAGCTATAATAAATATCCAATTAAATCACTAAAAGTATTGGAAAGCAAGTAATAATATTGTAAAATATAGTTTACTTATAAAATAAAACTTTTTGTAAAATATATAATTAGGAAGTATATCTTCCTTAAAGGAATAAAAAGAAGTTTACAAAAGCTATGAAAGAAAGCACAAGGAGAGTAGTATGAAAAATAAAATTTTTACAAATATAATAATTGTAATTTTAGTTATAATATTTATCGTATCAGGATATTTTGTTGTAACAGAAATTTACGAATATAGAAAAGCTCAAAATGAATATGGAGATATTCAAGACATAATGAATCTAAATGGAGAACTATCAAAAAATCTTTTAAAAGACAACTTTAATAAACTTAAAGGGGAAAATGAAGATTATGTAGGGTATATTTTTATTGAAAACACAAACATTTCATACCCTATTATGCAAAGCACAAATAATGCTTATTATTTAGATAGAACATTTGAAGAAACTTATAATGCTAGTGGTTCGATTTTCTTAGACTATCAACACGATAGTAATTTTAATGACACTAACACTACATTATATGGGCATAATATGAAAGATGGATCTATGTTTCATGATATAGTAGATTTTAGAGACAAAGACTTTTTTGAAGAAAATAGATATATAAAAATTTATTTAGAAGAAGAAATTTATACTTATGAAATATTTAGCGTTGCTCTTTATGAAGCTACAGATAGTTACTATAAAGGTGCTTATAGTGATAGGGAACTTGACTCTCTTTTAAATTTAATAGAAAACAAATCCCTACATTATAAAGACTTAAACTTAAACGAAGCAGATAAAATATTAACACTGTCAACTTGTGAATATGACTTTGAAGACGCAAGACTAGCCCTTCACGGAAAACTTGTAGGGATAGAATAAAACTTTTTTTAATTTTAATAGCTAAAAAGTCAGCACCAATGAAAGTGCTGACTTTTTTTATTAATAGAAAATAACTTATTACCATAAAAATATATAGTTATAAAAAATCATCTTACAAATATACTTCCAAGATGATTTTTATATTTAATAAACACAACTTTTCCTATATTGATTAGAGTAAAATAGTCTACTTATGGTCTACCCTGTCCTCCTGGCATTTGAGAAGGTCCACCTTCTTGGGTAGGTCTGTCACCTCCGCCACCTTGCCCAGTAGCTTCAACATCATTTCCATCTTCATCCACAATTGTCCCTCCAGACATTGTTACCGTGCCATCTACATCAAGGGGGGCGTTATTTGCATCGGAATAAGATGTAGCCGTAATAACAATATCCCCACCTGTTTGAGTGTAATATCCATTTGAGTCAATACCGTCTCCCCCTACTGCAAAATAAATCTCAATATCTCCACCTGAAATATTAATCCCACCTGTATCAGAACTTCCATTTATTCCATCATCATTTGTATTTATAATAATATCTCCACCTGATATATTTACAACAACTCCCTCAATACCCTCAAAACAATTTTCTACATTTATATTTCCACCTGTAACAGTAACTATATTATCCCCATGGAAACCATCATCTCCAGCGTTAATTGTAAAATCTCCACCATTAATAATAACATCTCCATTAGAATGCACTGTATCTTCATAAGAAGAAATATTGAATGTTCCACCATTTATAGTTATATAATTTACAGCTTTTATCCCTTTCATACTTTCATCAAGTATTAAATCATCATCTTCTTCCTCAAATTCCTCATCTGTCATGCCTTCTTCTCCAGGAGATTGATGCGGGTTAAATCCCCCTCCTGTGTCAATTCCCATACCACCGCTTGATGGGGTTTTAATTACCCCTGTATATCCTCCACCAGATGATATCTCAAAATCACCATCATCAATTTGTAGGATATTTTCGCTGCTTATGCCATCATTTTCTGCATCAATATTAAATGTTCCACTTACAATAAGTAGATTCCCTTTCTCTAAATCTTCATCATTTGAAGATTTAATACCATCTTTTCCTACTTCTAGATTAATAGCTGTATCTCTTATTGCTAAAAAGTCTTTGCCAACAATTCCATCTTCCACTGCATTAACCGTGATATTTGTACCATCAATAATAAGATCATCACGGCTATTGATTCCATCTTGGTAAAGAGTCTCTACAGTTAAACTCCCCTGTCCTGTTATAACAGTGTCTGCTTTAGAGTAAAGGGCCGCTGAGGGAAACTCTGTATCAGTTGTAGTGATCTGTCCTTGAGTTATGGTATTATCCCCTGAAAGGACAATTACAACATCTTTAGCCTCAATAATATTTACCGGTGTACTATCCTCACTATAAATATTTGCATCATTCATCACTAAATAAACAACACCCTCATCAGTGTCTTTATCTACATTTACAGTGATAGTACTCTTTGTATAATCTCCTGTAAACTCATAAGTTCCGCTTTGTGTAATTAGGATTTCTTCTCCATCAGAAAAAATAATACTTTCTCCTAAATCTTTTGTAAAATCATCACTTGGAAAAGATAAATTTCCCACACTTGCTGTTTCTAAAGGTGTAGACACATCTCCATCCCCAGATACGCTAGCCCAAATAAAAACACCAAGGCCAGCTACCACAAGTATAGAAACTGCTACAATAACAGCTATATATTTTTTCATAATAATTTAATTCCTCTCTTAAATAGTTTTAAAAAAACTATTTCTTTAAATAACTTGTTTTAAACTTTGAGTATCTTAAAGTCCATTTATATATAAATCTTGTTTACCTATAACAATTTCAAGATTTCCATTTCGGCATCTAAGCTCATCAACAAATTCTTTTTCCTTATTTACATCACGAAGTTCAATTTCATAACTTAGCTTAAATAAACTTCCCATATTGGTAGTTTTAACAGACATTAGGTTTATTTCTTTAGTAAAAACCTTGAAAATATCATCAAAAACATCTGTATAATTAAGGTTTTCTGGGATAGTGATTTTCAGTGTACGACTTGCATTATTTTTTTCTTGCCCAAAATTTATAATGTTTAATAAAAGGGCAAACAAACAAGCGACAACTGAAAATAGTACTGCAAACCCTATATATCCCATACCTATAGTAAGGCCCGTACACATAGCTGTAAAAATTGCTACGATTTCTTTTGCTGTTCCAGGAACAGAACGAAACCTTACTAAACTGAAAGCTCCTGCTACTGCAACACCGGCTCCGATATTTCCATTTACCATAATAATTACCATAGCTACTGCAAGAGGAAGTAGGGCAAGAGTTACTATAAAGCCCTTTGTACTTTTTGTTTTTATCCCATATATCTTAGCCATAAATACACCTAATATAATTGCAGCCACCATACATATCATAAAATCTATAATACTTATATTCATAGTGGTAGTGGTATCGAAAACACTACCAAAAATTTCATTAACCATTACTTATCCTCCTTAAGCCACTTACAAATTGTGGCATAAAATATTTTTTATATGCTTTCCCATATTTAGAAAATGATGTTTTATAAATTCCATTTTCACTTAAAAACTCTAAAAACCACCTCGGAAGCCCCATTACGGTTTTTGTTTCAAGTAAAACATACTCTTTTCCTAAAACTTCCCTATCCTTTTCACTTCTATATAGAGACACATCACTATTTCTTGCCACTATATTAAAATCAAAGGTAAGTCTAAAGTTTTTATCAAGGGTTGAGAAAAATGCTTCTCTTTCATAAGACAGGTAAACTTTTGGCTTTATATTCTCATAACTTCTTTTAAAATAATCAATTTCCTTAAGAATCTGAGAGTGCTCAACACTATCTACACCCTTACAAAGATAATCAAAAACTTTCCCTTGTTTAGAATATATCCTTCTTTTATAAACAACACCATTAAACTTTTTCTTAAGCTCAATAAAAGCTGTGGATTCTTCACTAGGCTCTCCATAACATCTAACTCTAAGTTTTTCTTTATACTTAGGCTTTTCTAAAGACTGTCTGATAACCCTATAGTCTTCAGTATCAAAATAGATATTAGAAATTTTATGTCTACCATATTTATCAAGTTTCATATCTCTAGGCATTTTATCAAGGAGAATTTCATATTCCTTTTTTGTTAAAATATATTTAAGCTCATACCTTTTAAATTTGGTTTGGGTCATAATTAATCACTCCTTTTTTGTTTTTACCAATTAATTATATGCTCTTTACCTTAAATTTACTTAAAAATTTAAAGTTTGTTTGAAAAATAAAAATAATTCCATAACTGATTATAGGGGAATTTTATAATATAAACTTTAAACTTACTTAAAAAATATATACAGTTTTTTATTTTTTTAGATGTTTGTGAACAAATAAAAAAAATAGTAGTAGGTATATAAAATTACTTTTTCGTATCCCACTACTACTTTTTTAAAAAAAATATATCATAATAAATTTTCACTTTAAAAAATTTTAAAAAACTATAGTTATTAAGGTATCCTTTCCTGTCTTGCTTTCAGCATAAATTTTAGCTCCATGTAAATCACATATACTTTTTGCAATAGAAAGTCCAATACCAAAACCTTTTGTTTGACTATTTCGTGATTTATTCCCACGATAAAATCTTTCAAACCAATCGTTGTGCTTCCCTACTTCAATACTCTCACAAGAGTTTTCTATTTTAAATATTTTTTTATTTCCACTTGTATTTAAAGAAATTTTTAAACTTGTTTGTGGTAGGGAATATTTAATAGCATTTTCTGTTACTGCAGTAATAAGCCTCCTTATAAGAGTCTCATCTCCATTATAAGAAATATTTTGTTTTATATCTAAATCTAAGTTTCTATCAGAGTTTTTAAGGGCTGGAGAAAACTCATTTATAGTATCACTTACAGCGTCTGAAAGGGAAAAATCTGTTTTAATCATCACATCTTTTTCCTCAAGCTTTGTAAGGGATATAAGATTTTCTACCAAAGTATCAAGTCTTGAAATTTGGGTTTTAATACTATCTGTCCATTCACCTTCACCATTATCAATTTCAATCACATCACAATCAGCTTTAATAATTGCAAGAGGAGTTTTAAATTCGTGGCTAACATTGGTAATAAAGCTTTTTTGTCTTTCGAAACTTTCTACAATCGGAGACACTGCTTTTTTTGATAATAAGAGAGAGAGAATAAATATAGCTACAACTGCCCCAAAAACAATAATTACTGAATATAGCATATACCTTTCAAAGCCAATTAATTCTTGTTCTATATCTAGGAAAATATATGTGTGCCCAATATCATTTTCAGTTATAATATATCTGAAATTTTCAATGGAGCCTAAGGTATTATCACTTTCCTTTACAATATCTACATATTCAATAGCTTTATCTGAGGAAATAAAACTAATATTTTTTGTGTCTACTACATCAACCTCTCCATCTTCATTTGTAAAAACAGAGAAAAATCTTGTTGTATATGCTAGTTCCCTTGGGAAAGAATGTTTACTATTAAACTCTTCTTTATCCATCAAGCTACCAACTGTAAGAATATTCAATATTTCATCTGAACGACTTATCACTGATGAATAATTTACAATATTTATAGAAATTGCAATAAGTAGCATAACAATGATGCTTATTCCTGTTGTAAGCAAGACAAATTTTTGCTGTAATTTTCTAAACATGCTACACCTCCAACGAATATCCTGTGTTTCGTGTAGCTTTGATTTTTACGCAGCTTCCAAGAAGTTTCAGCTTCTTTCTAAGATATGAAATATAAACCCACACAACATTTATTTCAGCCTCACTATCAAAGCCCCAAATTTTTTCTAAAAAACGCTCTGTAGAGATAATATGGCTATTATTTATCATAAGCATTTCCATCATTTGAAATTCTTTACTAGCAAGTTTAAATGATTTATTATCTGTATAAAGCTCAAAGGTTTTTCTATTTAGGCTTAAATCATTAACAGTTAATATAGATGAGCTACTGTCGCTAACAGTTCTTGTCATAGCACGAAGCCTTGCAAGAAGTTCTTTCGTTTCAAAGGGCTTTGTAAGATAATCATTTGCCCCTAAGTCAAGACCTGTTACTTTATCATCAACTTGAGACTTGGCTGTTAGCATAATAATAGGAATAAGATTCCCTTTTTCACGAAGTGTTTTTAAAACACTAAGTCCATCAATTTTGGGCATCATTATGTCTAAAATTACTCCATCATAATTTTCAGTTTCTAAAAATAACAAGGCTTCCTCACCGTCATAAACTGCATCAACAGAGTAATTATAATGTTTTAATATTTTAACAAGGGCTTTAGAAAGCTCTCTTTCATCTTCGCATAATAATATTCGCATACTTTTCACCTCATACTATATTACATATTATAGCACAAACCTTAAACTTACTTTAAAATGTTATTTAATATAAATCCATTGGTATATCTGCTAAAAAAAACTACCCTCATTTGAAAATTTAAAATAACCTCTTAAGTTACACTTATATTAAATCTTACTTGATAAAAAATAAGTTAGATTTACTTACTTTATCCCCTGCTTTATAATTTATTATAACTAAAAATCATATACCTCATGTCTTTACTTATTATTAAGTAAAAAAAAAGACTTATAAAACCCTACAAGTCTTTTTTTATAATATTTAAAAGTGTTTATTTTACTATGTAAATAGCTTTTTTTTAAAAAAACTAAGCACTAAAATTTTATTCTTCTGTGATTTCTTTTTCAGGCTCTTCTTCTGGGATAAAGGCTTCTCTTACTAAGGCCTCGATTTCATTCGTTATTTCTGGGTTTTGAATTAAATAGTTCTTAGAGTTATCTCTACCTTGGCCTATTTTTTCTCCCTTATAAGAATACCAAGCTCCAGCTTTTTTCACAATCTCTTCTTTAACTGCTAAATCTAAAATATCCCCTTCTCTAGAAATCCCTTTTCCATACATAATGTCAAATTCAGCAATTTTAAATGGTGGAGCAACTTTATTTTTTACAACTTTAACCCTTGTTCTATTCCCAATCATATCTTGACCGCTTTTTAAAGTCTCTACTCTTCTAACATCCAGTCTTACAGAAGAGTAATACTTTAAAGCCCTACCCCCTGATGTTACCTCAGGATTTCCAAACATAACCCCTACTTTTTCTCTAAGCTGATTTATAAAAACCGTAGCAGTATTAGATTTGTTAATAGCTCCAGCTAATTTTCTAAGAGCTTGAGACATTAGCCTAGCTTGAAGACCCACATGAGAATCTCCCATCTCTCCTTCAATCTCAGCCTTTGGTACAAGAGCTGCAACAGAGTCTACTACAACAATATCAATAGCAGAACTTCTAACTAAAGCCTCGGTTATTTCTAAGGCTTGTTCCCCTGTATCAGGTTGGGAAACAATTAGCTGATCTATATCAACACCTAGGGCCTTTGCGTAAACAGGATCAAGGGCATGCTCTGCATCAATAAAAGCCGCCACTCCTCCGCTTTTTTGGGCCTGGGCAACCATATGAAGAGCTACAGTAGTTTTACCAGAAGATTCTGGTCCATATACTTCTATAATTCTCCCTTTAGGAATACCACCTATTCCAAGGGCTAAATCCAGAGATATTGATGAAGTAGATATTGCATCAATTTTTATAGCCGGTTGGTCTCCCAACTTCATAACAGATCCCTTACCAAAGTTTTTTTCTATACTCTTTAAAGCTAAATCCAAAGCTTTTTCTTTTTGTGAATCCATAATACATATCTTCCTTTCAAGTTTTTTCAAACATTTGTTCTTATTTTATAATAAATATAACTTTTAGTCAATATTTTTAAGTATAATTTTTCTTAAATAATTTATAGCGGTGTATGCGCTCCTGCTTTGAACTCTAGTTCTATCCCCACTAAATTCAAACTTCTCCCAGTATGTCTCTCCTTTATAGTAACATGAAATATATACCGTTCCTACTGGCTTTTCTTCGCTTCCTCCACTAGGCCCTGCTATCCCACTAATAGAAATTGAACAATCACTTTCAAACAAGTTTGCTACCCCTTTTGCCATTTCCACAACACACTCTTCACTAACTGCCCCATATTCTTCTAAAGTTTCTTTTTTTACATCAAGAACTTTATTTTTTATTTCATTAGAATAACTTACAACAGAACCGCTGTAAACATTAGACACCTCTGGAATTTTAGTAAAAATAGATGCTAAAAGCCCCCCTGTACATGACTCTGCAAAAGAAACTTTAAGATTATTTTCTTTTAATAAGTCTATTAAAGTGGCTGCTAAACCTTTATTATCTTCGCTATAAATCACTTCACTAAAATTATCTTTAATAATTAAGTCAACGATATTTAGGTTTGCGACTGCCTCTTCTTCACTTTCTGCTTTACTAACTGCCTTTAGCTGAACACCACTTTCGTTAAAGTAAGTGTTAACACTAACCCCTTTAATATCTGGTAAAACTTTTCTTAGGCTATATTCAATTTGAGATTCTCCAAGCCCTGTAGTCATATAATCTTTAACAACAAAAAACTTATTTAACTTCTTTGTTAAAAACTCTTTAATATGAACCTCAAACATATGCTTCATCTCTCTAGGTGGCCCTGGAAGCATGATGATAATTTTATTATCTTTTTCTATTAAAACTCCTGGAGCAGTTCCTCTATCATTAGATAAAACTTTAGCTCCTTTTGGGATAATAGCTTGAGAGTAATTATTTGGCGTCATCTTAGATTTGTTTTTAGCAAAAAATTTCTCAACAACCTTAAGAGCCTCCTCATTTTCTTCAAGAGTTAGCCCTAAACAAGTAGCAATCACCTCTTTTGTCATATCGTCCTTTGTAGGTCCAAGGCCTCCTGTTGTAATAAAAATGTCGCTTATATTAATGCAGTCCATAAAGGCTTTTGTCATAATGTCTTCTTCATCACTAACAACAATGTGCTTTACAACTTCTATCCCTAAATTTGTAAGCTCCTTTGCTAAAAAACCTGAGTTTGTATTAATAATATCCCCACATAAAACCTCATCCCCTATACCTATTAATGTAGCTTTCATTTCTTATTATCCTCCCTTTCTTTTATCCCATAAATAATATTTTTACCTAAAATAATTTTTTTATTTTTTCTATATTTTTAACTGTTAAGTCATACCCATGTTTATATGTACTTTCTAAAACATTAATATCTTTTTCAAAGGAATCTAGAGAATACTCTGGCTGTATAATCAAAATATTTTCTGTTTCTTTTTCCTTTAAATCTTCTAAAAATTTTATTGTCTCATTATACATATTTGCTCTATTTATTATTGTTTTTGCAAGAAGAGGATATTTCCTTTTATAAAAATAAGAGCTATATTTTACACTAAGGCTATTTTTTTTAACAAATCCCTTTGGCTGTGTAAGAATAACAAGGTTTTTTTCATTACCATCTTCTATACTTTTTTTAATTGGAATAGAATCAGCTATTCCCCCATCAAAATACTCTTTCCCTTCTATAATTATACTAGGAGAAGCTAGTGGAATCGCACATGAAGCACGAAGTAAAAGACATTTTTCATCCATTTCATTTCCGTCTTTATATTCTATACACCCAGTGTGAGCGTTAGTAACACCAATTTTTATTTTTCCTTTAAAAGAATTATATACATCCCTATCAACTGGAACAAGCTTGTTAGGAACTTCATCAAATAAAAAATCAAGTCCAAATAACGCCTTTGTTTTAATAAGATTCTTAAAAGATAAATACCTTTTATCCTTTCTATATTTCTTAATAACTTCTAAATTTCTTCCATTTTGTTTTGATATATAAGAGGCTGCATTTGTAATCCCTGCGGAAACACCTATGACATAATTAAATTCTATATCATTATCTAGTAAGGCATCCATGCACCCTGCTGAAAAAATCCCTCTTAAGGATCCACCTTCTAAAACCAAACCTGCCATTTATTTTCTCCTTTTAAATTACAATAATACTTTAAATTTTATAATATAAGGTTTTCTTTTTTTTATATTTATTTCTTAATTAAATATAGAAAATTTTACTAAATTATAACACAAGAAAATATTTTTTTCTATATGTACAAATAAAGACTGTGATAAAATCACAGTCTTTATTGTGAATTGTTTAAAAAAAACAATTTCTTTTTATTTTTTTACAATATTTATAAAACAGCTTAAATTATTATAAAGGGGGAACAATTTAAGCTGAAAGAAACCTACTCCTTGACCCCGCAAACCTGTATAACCTTTGCCACGCCTTTCTCATTTAACGAAATTACTTTACATTCATTGCTATAGAATAATAATTCAGAATAGCAATTACTACAAAAGTATTTTTTTCTACCGATTTTACCTAAAAATTTGTATGAACAATTCGGACATTTCATAGTATTTCCATCTCCTTATCATCTTATTTGTCTTTATTATATATCCCTAACCTTTAATATACCTTAAAATTATTAAAAAATTTCAATTAATTTGTTTATTTATGGTTTATGACTTATAATAAATGTAAAAGAAGTAAAGGAGTGTCTTTAAGTATGAGAATTTTAATAGTTGAAGATGAAATTAACCTAGCACTACCTTTAGTGGCAATACTGGAAAAAAATAAAATAATGGCAGACGCTGTTCACGATGGCGTTAGTGGTTTAATCCTCGCCAGAAAAGAAATATATGATGTTATTATCTTAGATATAATGCTACCTGAGATGGACGGGCTAAGTGTGCTAAAAACTTTAAGAGATGAAAAAATAACAACTCCTATTCTTTTACTAACTGCTAAAGATGATATAAAAGATAGAGTAAAAGGCCTTGAGATGGGAAGTGATGATTATCTTACAAAACCTTTTGACACAAAAGAGTTAATTGCAAGAATAAGAGCTTTATCAAGAAGAACTTCTCAGTCTAT
>CAYJAA010000010.1:26852-30567 GCA_964368185.1 uncultured Lachnospiraceae bacterium
ATTAGTATGGGAAATGTTAAATTAAACACTACAAAGGCTACTCTTTTTATAGATGGTGAAGAAGAAAGCTTAACGGCAAAGGAAGCTCATTTATTAGAGCTACTCCTTAGAAATAACGAAAAAATTATATCAAAAGAACATATCCTTGATAAGGTTTGGGGAATAGATAGTGATGCAATTGACAATTCTGTTGAAATTTATATTCACTACCTTAGAAAAAAACTTAAAGAAAAAGCAAATATAGAAATTATTACAAATAGAGGACTGGGCTATTGCCTAAAACAAAAAGAAAATGATTAATAAAACAAGAATACAACTAATTATAACCAATACTCTTGTATTAATGGTACTACTTATTGCTGTATCGTCTATTATGTATACAATCACTTCTGTGAGTATAAAAAATTCTGTAGACTTAGAGCTTATAAATATGGCTTATGAAAGCAAGAGGTTTTGTGAATATAATTATATAGAAGAAAATTTACCTGCAAAAGAGCGTCAAAACTTTGAATTTTTTGAAGAAAAACTTATGAATCAAGATATGTCTATTTCGGTTTATAACAAAAATTTTGAGTTAATGTATCAACAAGGGGTTTTAGAAGTAAGCCCTGATATACTAAAAGAAATTGCTCTTAGCTACTTTAACGAAGATGTTCCAAGCACGAAAGTATATACACAAACTGATGGCATTTATAATGTAAATTACTATAAACATGAAGACATATCCCTTAGAACCGCCACAACAGTTATTGCAAAAAGCAATGGAAATTTGCAAATAATATTCCTTTCAAAGAACATTATTACTCAAAATAATATTTTACAAGATGTAATGTATTCAATAGCTATTACAGCTATAATTGGCTTACTCCTATCTTTAGTGGCTAGTTATTATATTGCAAATAGGTCTTTAATTCCTATTAAAAGCACCATAGACAATCAAAAACAGTTTATAGCTGATGCTTCCCATGAGCTTAGAACCCCTCTTGCAATCATTAAAACAAATTTAGAGCTAGTTTTATCCAATGAAGAAGAAAGTGTTGCTTCTCAGGAAATGTGGCTAAATAATGCATATAGTGAAATAGGAAGAATGGATAAACTGGTTGGAGACTTACTGATTTTATCAAAGGCAGACTTAAATGAAATTCCTTTTGAGTTTAAAAAAGCAGATATTGTCTTTGCTATAAAAGACACCTTAGAAAAATTACAACCAATTGCAAGTAGTAAAAATCTTCAGCTAGCTTGTGTAAGCTCCCTAAGTCAAATGAAAATTAATGTAGACTTAGATAAATTTATACAGCTAATCATTATACTTGTAGACAACGCTATAAAATACAGCTATGAAAGCAAAGATATTCTTGTTTATATCGATTCTTATCATAGTAAAACAACAAATAAAAAATATCTCCAAGTAAAAGTTTCAAACCAAGGAGACATTTTAAGTAAAGAACAAATTGATAAAGTCTTTAAAAGATTTTATAGAATTGATAAAGCTAGAAGCAATAGAAATAATGGAAGTGGTCTTGGACTTAGTATTGCCAAATGGATCGTTAGAGGGCACAGCGGAACAATCTCTATTGAATCCACAAAGGAAAAAGGGACAATTATAACAGTGTCTATACCATATGCATCTATTAAGGAGGAATAATGAAGGAATATTTAAGCACCCTAAACGAAAAGCAACTTGAAGCAGTTAAAGAAACCCAAGGCCCAGTTTTAATTTTAGCTGGAGCTGGGAGCGGAAAAACTAGAACAATAATTTTTAGAATTGCAAATATACTAAAAACAAACCTAGCTTACCCAAGTCAAATCCTAGCGTTAACTTTTACAAATAAAGCAGCTATGGAAATGAAAGAGAGAATAAACCATTTTGGAATTGAAAATATAAATGATATGTGGATGGGAACATTTCACTCTATTTGCGCTAAAATCCTGCGAATTCATGGACAAAAGCTAGGATATTCTAATTCTTTTACTATTTATGATGAAGAAGATGGAAAAAAGATAATCAAGCAGTGTTTAGAAGAATTAGAAATCTCTGTAAAAGAATATCCTCCTAGTATTATAAAAGGATACATATCAAGGGCAAAAGACTCACTTTTATCTCCAGAAGACTTTTTAGCTGAGAATGAAAACAATTTTTCCCTTAAAAAAGTAGGAGAAGTTTATAAGCTATATGAAGAAAAGCTAAAAAAAAATAATGCAATGGATTTTGATGATTTATTATTTAATGTTTGTAAGCTTCTTAGTGAAAATGAAGAAGTTTTATCTTATTATCAAAATAAATTTAAATATATATTAGTAGATGAATATCAAGATACAAACCACTGCCAATATATGATAATTAGCCTTATTGGGAAAAAGTCTAAGAATGTTTGTGTTTGTGGAGATGATGACCAAAGTATATATGGTTGGAGAGGGGCAAATATTAGAAATATTCTAGAATTTGAAATTGAACAAAACTGTAGATGTACTAAAACTATTTTACAAGCAGCAAATGCAGTAATTGATAATAACTCAAATAGAAAAGGTAAAACCTTATGGACAGAAAATGATAGTGGAGAAAAAATAACTTATTTACAAGCTCAAACTGACTTTGAAGAAGCAAGCCTTATTAGTAGAGAGATTATATCAATGAAAAGAAATCATGATGTAAAATACTGTGATATCGCAATTTTATATAGAACAAATGCTCAGTCTAGATCAATAGAAGAAAGTTTGCTTAGACATAATATTCCCTACCAAATTGTAGGGGGAACAAAGTTTTATGACAGACTTGAAATAAAAGATATCATAGCTTATTTAACTTTACTAGTAAATCCAAAAGATGATTTATCTTTAATAAGGGTTATTAACACCCCAAAAAGAGGTATTGGAAATACTACAATTGAAAAATTAAGAGAATATGCTACTTTTAAAGGTATTAGCCTTTACGAAGCTAGTATGATGATAGAATCTATTCCAGGGATTACAAAGGGAACAAAAGAAAAAATTCTATCCTTTGTTTCTATTATGAATGAGATTAAAGCCCACTGTGAAGAAGACTTAGGTAGTTTAGTAAAGCATACAATAAATATAAGTGGTTATATGAATATGCTTAAAGAAGGAAAAGTAGAAAATGCAGAAAATAGAATGGAAAATTTAAATGAACTTATAAATGGAGCTAGCTCTTTTTATGAGTCAAGTGATGATACTTCCCTAAATGCTTTTTTAGAAAGTGTTTGTCTTGTTTCTAACTTAGATAGTTATGATGAAGAAAGTGGAAAAGTTCTACTTATGACCCTACATAATGCAAAAGGTCTTGAGTTTAACAATGTAATAATACCTGGAATGGAAGAAGGAATATTCCCTCTTGGAAGATGTAGCGAAAATGAAGAAGAGTTTGAAGAAGAAAGAAGGCTTTGTTACGTAGGTATAACAAGAGCAAAGAAAAAGTTATATCTTGTATCTTCAAAAACAAGAAGAGTTTATGGAAATATGGAAAATAGAAGACCTTCTAGGTTTTTACTGGAAATTCCTAATCATTTAGTTGATCAACCTCAAGAAGAATACACCTATGCAAGTAATGAATTTAAAAATGTCTCCTATGGAAGTGGATATAATCCATATAAAAAACCTACAATAACAAACACAACTCAAAACAAAAAAAGTGTTGATATTAGCAAATATAATCCAGGAGATAAAATCAACCACTCTAAATGGGGTGTTGGGACTATTG
>CAYJAA010000010.1:30581-30820 GCA_964368185.1 uncultured Lachnospiraceae bacterium
AATAAAGAAACTGTCACTACCTTAATTGATAGTGGCAGTTTTACTTTGTGAAGTAATTATAAAATGTCAAGACCATTCCTTATAATATTCCTAAACAAATAATCTAGGTTATGGGGACACATTATAATAAAATATCCACCATAATTCTATTTAAATACTTCATTAATTACTAGCACATTAGTAGTAAATATGGTGCTTTTTATTTTATAAAAAGCAATGCCACCCGTTCCCTTTAGGGA
>CAYJAA010000011.1:0-30604 GCA_964368185.1 uncultured Lachnospiraceae bacterium
ATATTTACGGCAAATATAATAGGCTTTTACCCCGCGTTTTGCCAAAAAAGCGGTAGTTTTGGTTCTTTTGATATCAAAAGAACTGCTATTTCTTGTAAAAGAAAAGATTTTATATAAAAAAAGGAATGGCTTTTACCATTCCTTTGCCTATTTAAATATAAAATATCTAAGCCTTTGTTTTTATCACCTGAGAAGGGGCAGTATTATAAACTCTGCTATATGGTGGAACACTGTCGATAATCCATGTGCTTCCTCCAATTATACTTCCTCTACCTATTGTGGTACTTCCCCCTAAGATAGTTGCTCCAGAATAAATAATAACATCATCTTCAATATTAGGGTGTCTTTTCCCACCCTTAATTGGGTTTCCTTTTTCATCCACCTCAAAGCTTTTTGCTCCAAGGGTTACACCTTGATATATTTTTACATTATTTCCAATAACACAAGTCTCTCCAATAACAACTCCAGTAGCATGATCTATAAAGAAATATTTCCCTATCTTTGCCCCTGGGTGAATGTCTATTCCTGTATTTGAGTGAGCATATTCTGTCATAATTCTTGGAATTAAAGGAACATTTAACTTAAATAGTTCATGAGCAAGTCTTTGTATTGTGATTGCTTCTATACAAGGATAACTTAAAAGAATTTCTTCTAAGCTTCTAGCTGCTGGGTCTCCATTATAAGCAGCCTCAATGTCTGTATGTAAAACATCTCTAATCGCAACAAGGCTGTTCATAAAAGTGGCAGTAATATCATCTGCTTTTTTCTTGCATTTATCACAATTCCCTTTATCTTTTCTTTCTTCCTCACATATATTTAAAAATACTTCTCTCATTAAAGAGTTTAATTTAATGGCGCTAGAAGTTAACCTATCTCTAACACAAACTTCGATAAATTCCTCATTTTCCAAGTCTTTTTCATAAATACTTGGAAAAAATCCAGCTTTTAAATCTTCTATGATTTCAATAACTTTTAGCTTCATTCCAAAACCACTAATTTTATGTTTACTTAGCCCTTTGTTATTAATCTCTACAATGGCTTTTGTTATTTTTTTCAAATCTTTATCAAGTAGCTTTTCCATCATAATTATCACCCCTTTTAATTTAAGAGTTTATACTAATTAAGATTTTATGTCAAGATTTTTAGGTATAGTAATAATAAACTTACTTCCCTCATTTTCTTTTGTGATAACTTTTATCCTACCCTTGTGATCTGTTATTATGCTTTTTGCTATATTAAGCCCTAGCCCAAATCCCCCTGTTTCTTTGTTTCTAGATTTATCACTTCTATAAAATCTATCAAAAATATTTTTTAAATCTTCTTTTTTTATTCCCACCCCATTATCTTCAACCGATACATATACATTCTCATTATCGCTTTTTAGACTTAGACAAATTTCTTTATTTTCCACTGTTGTATATTTTATAGCATTATCTATAAATACTACAAAAACTTCTTTTATCCTAATTTCATCAGCAATAATAAAAACATCTTTTTCTATTTCCCTTTTAATATTTATTTTTTTAGCTACATTAATGTCTTTTACAACTGCCATTAGCATATCACTTAAATTGACTTTCCTAAAATCATAATAAGTCTCGTTTTTATCATATTTAGCTAAGAATAATAGCTTCTTAACTAAATTTTCCATGTTTTTACTTTCACTAATAATAGAGTCTATTGACTCATTTAAAATATCTTCGTCTTTACTGCCCCATCTTTTTAAGATATTTCCATATCCTGTAACAATAGAAATAGGGGTTTTTAATTCATGGGATACATCACTAACAAATCTTTCTTGCTTTTCATAAGAGCTTTGAAAAGAATCAATCATTTCGTTTGTGGTTTTTGCTAGCTCTTTAAGTTCATATCTAGTATTTTTAACATCAAGTCTTAAATCTAAATTCTCAGCTGTTATCATTTTATCTAACTTTGCATACCCAAAGAGAAACATAACTATCCCACCAAATATAAAAATAAAACTTATTGGACGCAGGATATCCATAATAAATCTCATATAAGGAATGGCATCATAAAATGTCATAACGCTTACCATTTCTTCATTTATATCAAGAAACTCAACATTGACAATATAGCCTTCATGGATAAGGGAAAAAATAGGAAAAAGATTAAACATATAATTATTATTTATTCCCATAATGTATTCATCCATTATTTCATTTTCAATAGCGAAGTAATACTCTCCACTTTCCATCACAATAGCCATATTTTCACTAGTGATGCTTTCATTTATATTATATAAATTCTCCCTATAATAACTTTCATTCCCATAAGTGCCTTGATTAATTATTTCACTTACACCCTCATTGGTAATTAAAGCATCAGTATTTAGTCTTTCAACCCCTTGAAGATAATAATAAAAGAACATAAACAAAATGCAAACAACGGAAATGGCAAGATATAAAATCAAATACCATATCCCTATGCTTTTTTTAATAGATTGATTTGGAATTTTAAGGCTTTTAGGCTTTTTAAGACTGCCTTTGTTTTTAATTTTCTTCATCCCTAAATTGATATCCTACCCCTCTAACGGTTTTTATGTAATGTGTATTATATTTCTCATCAATTTTACTTCTTAAATATCTTATATAAACATCTGTAACATTTGTTTCAGACTCATAATCATAACCCCATACTGTGCTAACAATTTGCTCTCTTGTTAAAACAATATTTTTATTAATCATTAAATACTCTAATAATTCAAACTCTTTTTTCGTTAAGCTAATTTTTTCATCATCAAAATATGCTTCATATAAATTCCTATCAAGCTTAACTCTTCCTGCCTCAACAATAGCCTTAGCATACACTTTCTCTTGGCTTTCCTTACTAAGTATTCTTCTCATTCTAGCAAGAAGCTCTTCTATATGAAAAGGTTTTGTCATATAATCATCAGCTCCTATATCAAGTCCTGTAACTTTGTCAGAAACATCACTTTTTGCTGTAAGCATAATAATAGGAGTATTATTATCTTCCATTCTAAGTCTTCTACATATTTCACTCCCACTTAAATAAGGTAGCATAATATCCAGAACAATTAAATCATACCCCCCACTTCTAGCCTTATCCAGTCCTTTTCTTCCGTCCTCTGCTAAAGATACGCTATAGCCCTCATGGACTAGCTCAAGCTCTAAAAATCTAGCTATTTTCAGTTCATCCTCTACTATTAATATTTTTTTCATTACTGCCTCCTAGTTAATTTCTAAAATGTAATATCCATTATCTTCTTCTATTATAATATCTTTATTAAATGGATTATTATATACTTTCTTGTCAGTATTTTCTTTATTTTCATCTTCAAATGTCTGTTTTATAATTTCTTTTTCTTTAATATAAGTTTCCTCTTCTCCTAATATCCCTTGCACCTTTACACTTGTATCAAAAACCACCATCACACCAAGAAGTAACCCTATAGAAAAAGAAGGAATTGGAAAAATTATTAATATTAATATAGTAAGAATAATAGGAATTTCAAGGATTACCCCACTTTTATTTTCTATAGTGATTCTAACTGCTTTGCTTCCACCTAGAAATGCCATAATATTATCAAAATATCTATTTGTCTTACTATTAGACCTTTTTATAATATATTCTTTTGCTTTTTCATAATTGTTCTTATTTTTTTTCAGCGCCTTTTCGCAAACTTCATAGTTTTCTTTTGTTTCATATCTTAATTTATCAACTATTTTTTCATCCGGTTTCATAAAAAGACTCCCTTTGCATATTTTATACTTTTAAATTATACTTATATTATCAGTATATCATTAAACTAACATATAAGTATTATTAAAAAAAAATTAATTTAATAACATCTATTCCTTTTCATATTATATATGTTATAATAATTAGAAGTGTTAATATATCATCTAAATTGTATTCATTTATAAGGTAATTTTTCTATATATTTAATAAATGTTATTAAAAATAAAAAGTAGTTAATATATAAAATAACACTAATTTAAAAATAAACATTCTCTCTGTACATATAAGAATTACAGAGGTTTGTTCGTTTTTTTCGAAATAATTCATATTATTTGAAAGGATAAATATTCATGCTTATATCAAGTAAAAAAACCAATATAGGTTATATTGCAAACGCAGGTGTTTGCATCTCTAATAAAAATAAAAAAGTATTGATTGATGGAATTCATGTTGCTTTTGTAAAGCCCTACTTTCCTGTTGATGAGGGGACTTTAAAAGACATTATGCTAGGCAAAGATGATTTTAATCAAATAGATGTGTTAGCATTTACTCATCATCACCTAGAACACTTCGATGCCTACGCTGTTTGCGAGACATTAAAAGTCAATAGATACACACAACTTATTGGAACTAATACTATACTAAGGCTAATTCAAGAATCTGCTAATTTTGATCCTATTATTATGCCTCAAATCAATTCCTTTGAAATCCCTCCAAATCAGTCTATGTTCATCAAAATAAAAGGTATACCTTTTGAAGTGATTTCAATGAAACATGATGGAGCTAAATATCAAAATGTAGAAAACTTCTGTTATAATTTTAGACTTGCTAATAAAAGCTATCTTCATGTAGGGGATGCTTCTCCTAATGTTGTGGAATTTGAAAAAGCTGGTTTGTTTGAAAAAAATATAGATGTATTAATGGTTCCCTTCCCATTTGTTGGACTTTCTCAAGGAAGGGAAATTATCGATAGAATAAACCCAGTTAAATTAATTGTTCTTCATCTACCTGATAAAAGATACGACACTAATAATTGGCTTAACAACACATATAGAGCATATAAAAAATATAAAAAAATGTTCCCTGACACTGAATTTTTAACAACACCAGGGGAATATCTATCCATTAAAGAATAATAAAAAAAATACATCTTAGTAACATTTTAAATATATAATATATAAATTAAGGAAGTAGTTTAGTGCTACTCCCTTTTTTTATAGTAAAAAAAATAATCACATCAAAATTGATATGATTATTTTTCTCTTGGCTCACCATAGATAATATAACTTTATTAATCTAATATTTCAAGATTTACTTTTATATTTTGTTTGATAGCCGAAGCTTTAACAATAGCTCTTATAGCCTTTGCTATTCTTCCTTGTTTTCCAATAACCTTTCCCATGTCTTCATTAGCTACTCTTAAAGTTAGGATAGTTTCTCCACCCTCTTCTTTTTCACTAACACTTACATTTTCTGGGCTATCTACCAAAGATTTAGCGATAATTTCTACTAACTCTTTCATTATTATATCTCCTAATTGATTATTCGATAATACCTTGTTGTTTTAATAACACTTTAACTCTATCAGTTGGTTTTGCACCGTTAGCAATCCATTTTTTTGCTTTTTCAGCATCAATGTAAACACTTTTTTCTCCAACTGGTTTGTAGTGACCAATTTCCTCGATGCTTTTTCCGTCTCTACTTGTTCTTTCGTCTGCAATTACAACTCTGTAGTATGGTTGCTTTTTAGCTCCCATTCTTTTTAATCTGATTTTTACTGCCATTATTTTCTCCTTATTTTTTAATTTATATTACATGAAAGGGAAATTCTTTCCACCAAATTTCTTACTTCCATTACTTAGCTGTTTAATCATTTTTTTGCTTTGTTCAAAACCTTTTAAAAGTTTATTCACATCGCTAACATTTACCCCGCTCCCCTTTGCTATCCTTTTTCTTCTACTGGCATTAATAATATTTGGATTTTGTCTTTCCTTAATTGTCATAGATAAAATTATTGCCTTTTGTCTAGATACTTGCTTTTCATCTATTTGTATATCTTTAAGATTACTTGGCATTCCTGGCATCATAGAAAGAATATTTTGAATCCCTCCCATTTTGTTCATACTCTCCATTTGAGCTAAAAAATCTTCTAAATCAAAGGAGTTTTTCTTAAGCTTCTTTTGTAGTTTTTCTGCTTCCTTTTCATCAAAAGCTTCTTCTGCTTTTTCTATTAAGGTAAGCACATCCCCCATTCCCAGTATTCTCGAAGCTACCCTTTGAGGGTGAAAAGCTTCAAAGTCCTCTATCTTTTCTCCAAAGCCCGAATATTTTATAGGCTTGTTTGTAATATATGAAACAGATAAAGCAGCTCCCCCTCTTGCGTCAGAATCCAGTTTACTTAATATAAACCCACTAACCCCTAAGGCGTCATTAAAAGCCTTTGCTGCATCTACTGCTTGTTGTCCCATCATAGAATCAATTACAAAAATTGTTTCTGTAGGACTAATTTCTTCTTTAACTAGCTTTGCTTCTTTCATCATTTCTTCATCTACATGCTGTCTACCAGCTGTATCCACAATAACAAGATCCGCACCAATTTGTTTTCCTCTTTTTACTGCATTTTTTGCAATAATATGAGCCTTATTATCTTCATGATATACTTCTATATCACAAGCCTGTCCTAATATTTTAAGCTGATCTATCGCTGCTGCTCTGTGAATATCACAAGCTGCAAAAAGAATTTTCTTTCCTTTTTTCTTATAATAATTCCCAAGCTTTCCAATACTAGTTGTTTTCCCAGAACCTTGCACCCCTACTACCATAATAACTGTAGGAGGTTTATTTGAAAACTCAATTCCTTGACTGTTTCCACCCAGAAGCCTCGTTAGACCATCATTAACTATTTTTATTACCATTTGTGCAGGAGTAAGGCTTTTCATAACCTCTTCACCCATACACTCTTCTTTTAATTCATTACAAAAACTTTTTACAACCTTATAATTTACATCTGCTTCCAGTAAAGACATTCTAATTTCTCTTAGCGCTTCATCGATGTCTTTTTCACTTAACTTCCCTCTACCTTTAAGTTTTTTAAAGGTGTCTTGTAACTTATTTCCTAGTGTATCAAACATTTGTCTACCTGCCTTATAAATTATCCTTAATTTGGTTTATAAGATTTGTTATTTCTTCATCATTTTCTATATTACTTTGACTTAATTTTTCTTGTAATATTTCAAAATTTTTCAAATTCTTTTTATATTTATTTAAAAGCTCTAATTTTGAGTCATATTTTAGAATTAATTCTTCCCCTTTTTTCAAGGTATCATGGACCCCTTGTCTTGAGATATTTAAAATACCTCCAATTTCACTAACTGATAAATTCTCGCTATAATAATAATTTAAAACAGCACACTGTCTATCTGTTAAAAGAGCAGAATAAATATCTAGTAAATAGCACATTTTAAAATAATCTTCCAATGAATAACCCCTTATAGTTAAGACTACTTTTGATATTGTAACAAAGGAGGTAAACTTTGTCAAGTAAAATCACTTGACAAGTTTATTTTTCCTACTTTATACAATATTCTGAAAAATGAAAACGATATTTTAGGGGAATTTTTAAAAAAAAGGATTAAAAATATATAAATATGTTGAAAATATACTATATTTTGTTATTATGAAGTATATTCAAATTCTAGGAGAAAAAATATGAAAGTATACCTTGATAATGCGGCAACAACAATGCCTTATGAGGAAGTTATAAATATAGTAAATGACTATAATAAAAATTTTTATGCTAACCCCTCTAGTCTCCATTCTTTTGGAAGAAGCGCAAGGGGTGGAATTGAAAATGCTAGAGAAATTATTGGAAAATTTATAGGGACAAGTCCTAGAAATATTTTATTTACAAGTGGAGCAACAGAAAGCGACAACTGGGCAATTAGAGGAATAGCTTATAATAAAAAATCAAAGGGAAAACATATTATCACAACACAAATTGAACATCACGCTGTGTTACACACTTGTGAGCAGTTAGAAAAAGAAGGCTTTAGCCTAACTTATTTACCAGTTGATGAAGATGGTTGCGTTAAAATTAGAGACTTAAAAGAGGCTATAAGAGAAGATACAATATTAATCACTGTTATGATGGCAAATAATGAAATTGGTTCTATTCAACCTATTAAGGAAATCGGAGAGATTGCAAGAAAAAAAGGGATTATATTTCACACTGATGCAGTACAAGCCTTTGGAAAAGCTCCAATAGATGTTGAAAAAATGAATATAGACTTAATGTCTGTTTCTGCTCACAAATTTCACGGCCCAAAAGGGGTTGGATTTTTATATATTAAAAAAGGAGTTCTTCCTGAGGTGTTTATGCTAGGAGGAGGCCAAGAAAGGTCACTGAGAGCTGGAACATATAACACTAGTGGGATTGTTGGCATGGGAAAAGCTGTTGAAATATTATCACAAAGTATGGAAGAAGACATAAAGCATATGACTAGCCTTAGAGATTATTTAATTAAAGAAATAATGGAAAAGCTTGATAACACTATGCTAAACGGCTCTACTACTCATAGGCTGTGTAATAATGCAAGCTTTACATTTAAAAATGTAGAGGGAGAAGCTTTCCTTTATGCCCTTGACCTAGAAGGGATTGCCTGTTCTACAGGAAGTGCCTGTACAGCGGATTCAGGAACATATTCTCATGTTATTGACGCCCTACCAAGAGAAAACTACCAAATTGGGGCAAGCACAAGACTGTCCCTTAGTAAATTTACCACAAAAGAAGAAATTGATTATACAATAGAAGTTATCACAAAAACAGTTACTAGACTTAGAGCTTTGTGTCCTTTTGATTAAGGGTGTAAAGATTTTATAAAAATACAAAAGAAGAATACAAGGAGAAAAAATATGTATAACGATAAAGTTATGGATCACTTTCAAAATCCAAGAAATGTAGGAAAATTAGAAAACCCAGATGCTCACGCAAAAGTTACAAGCCCATCATGTGGAGACTTAATAGAAATTTTTATGAACATAGACGAAAATGAAATGATTACACAAGTAAAATTCCAAACATTTGGCTGTGCTGCAGCTATTGCTTCAGGAAGTATGGCTACAGAAATGTTAGTTGGAAAAACAATTAGCGAAGCAAAGGCAATTAAAAATTCTGAAGTTGTTGAAAATTTAGGAGGTCTTCCTTCTGAAAAAGTTCACTGTTCTGTTTTAGCTGAGGATGTTATTGCTCAGGCTATTAAAGAGTACGAAGAAAATAAAAAATAGTTTAATATTGAAATACAAATAATAAAACTTTATAATTAAAAAAAAGCAAAGGAATGGTGTAAGCCATTCCTCTTTTTTTATATATAAGTTCTACTTTATAAAAAAATACCTGTTCTTTTGGTATCAAAAGAACGAAAAATACCCCTTTTTGGCAAAACGGGGTGTAAAAGCCTGTTATCATTTCCGTAAATATTAAGGGTCCCAAAGTTCCCCCGGGAACGGAACCCTTTGTTTTTTATAAATAAAAAACACCATATTTACTACTTATATAACTTATATTTCTTTTAATAAATAAAGAAATGCTTCTATACTTAAAGTAAAACTACCACTATCAATTTTTGATAGTGATAGTTTGTTTCCTTATTGCTAGGTCTATATAGTTAAGACTTTTTTGTTTTATAAAAAGATTGTATTAAAATATTTAAATAAAAAATTATTTTAGTAAATCCGGCCTATTTTTTCTAGTTATCTCTATACTTTTTTCAAGTCTATAATCTTCAATTTTTTTGTGATTTCCACCAGTTAAAACCTCAGGAACTGTCATCCCCATAAATTCTATGGGTCTTGTATACTGAGGATATTCAAGAAGATTATTCTCAAAGGATTCATTTTCTAAACTTTCTTCATTTCCTAAAACCCCTGGGATATATCTGCTTACAGCGTCAATAAAAACCATACTAGCAATATGCCCCCCTGTTAAGATATAATCCCCAATAGAGATTTCTTCATCAACGCAAAGGTCTACTGCCCTTTGATCAATTCCCTCGTAATGTCCGCAAAGTAAAATTATCTCTTCGTATTTTGCATATTCTTTTGCCACTTCGTTACTAAGTTTTTTTCCCTTTGGGGAAAATAAAATAACAGGAATATCTCTTCCTTTTTTAATGTCCATAACGCTATCATAAACAGGTTGTGGCCTAAGTAACATCCCAGCTCCCCCTCCATAAGTATAGTCATCTACCCTTTTATGTTTGTCTTTAGAATAATCCCTTAAGTCAACACTATTAATTTTAATAATACCACTATCTATATTTCTTCCAATAATCCCTGTCTTCTTATAATCATTTATACTTTCTGGATAGATACTTATAACATTATATTTCATTAGCTTACACCATTTTCTAGTTTTACTTTTATATAATTCTCTTGTATATTTATATCTTTAATATTATCTTTTAATGCTGGCAGGAGAATGCTTTTTCCCTCTACTTTAAATTCATATACATCTACAGCCCCACTAGTTAAAACATCATACAAAACACCAATTTCTTTATCATTATCATCTAGTAACTTAAGGCCTTTTAAGTCTTCAATAAAATATTCATCTTCTTCAAGAGGAACGCTATCTTTTCTATCTATCTCAATGTGAATATTTTTAAAGCTTTCAGCCATTGTTCTATCTTCAATTTCCTTAAGCTTCATCAAAACAACTTCTTTATTAATTCGAATCGATGAAATGCTATATTTTTCATCTTTTATATACACATAATCAAGTAGCTTAAATCTATTAATATCGTCTGTTAAGGGATACACCTTAAGCTCCCCTTTAATTCCATGAACTGAGAATATTTTACCAATTACAATTTTATCTTTTTTCATCTATATTTATTTTCTTCCTATCAATTGTTTTTTTTAATTATATAATATTAACAAAAAAACATCAATAAAGAATATAATAGATATTTTGCAAAAAAACATTATTAAAATTATCAAAAAAGTGATAAACTATATATATATTAATACATGGAGGATTTATATGGATACAAGAATAAAAACTTTAGCAAAAAATTTAGTAAATTACTCTTGCAAAATAAAAGCAAAGGAAAAAGTTTTAATTTCTGCAAGTGGAGAAGATACAAAGGAATTAGTAAGAGCCTTAGTAAAAGAAGTGTATAAAGCAGGGGGCTACCCATATGTAGACTTAAAAGATCAAAGTATTTCCAGGGAAATTATCCTTGGTTGCACTAAGGAACAACTTGACTTTTTAAATAAGTGTGAGCTGGAGAGAATGAAAGAGATGGATGCTTATATTGGGATAGGGTGTTCAGATAATTCTAGCGAATTTAGCGATATTCCTAGTGAAAATATAAATTTATATAACCAAGCCCTAAGACCAACCCTTAGACAGCGCGTAGACCACTCTAAATGGGTTATTTTACGCTACCCTAATGGTTCAATGGCTCAAAGTGCAAAAATGAGTAAAGAGGGTTTTAGAGAGTATTACTTTAATGTTTGTAACCTTGATTATAATAAAATGGCTATAGCAAGTGAAAGCTTAAAAGCATTAATGGAAAAAACTGATAAAGTTAGAATTGTAGGAGAAGGCACAGACCTTACCTTTAGCATTAAAGGAATGAATGCTATTCCTTGTTGTGGTAGCTCTAATATCCCAGATGGAGAAATTTATACAGCTCCTATTAAAGATAGCGTTAATGGGGTTATTAAATATAATACAAAGAGTGATTATATGGGCTTTGTTTATAGTGATATTACTTTCCATTTTAAAGATGGAAAAATCATTGATGCTACTAGCAACAACACAAAAAGGATTAATGAAGTTTTAGACCTTGATGAGGGGGCTAGATATATTGGTGAGTTTGCAATAGGTATTAACCCTTATATTACAACTCCTATGCTAGACACTTTATTTGATGAAAAAATCGCAGGAAGTTTCCACCTAACTCCAGGGTGTTGCTATGATGAAGCAGACAATGGAAATAAATCCAGTGTTCACTGGGACCTTGTAATGATTCAAACAAAAGAGTATGGTGGTGGAGAAATCTACTTTGATGATGTTTTAATTAGAAAAGATGGTATCTTTGTAATTGATGAACTAAAATGTTTAAATCCTGAAAATTTAAAATAAAAGCTATACAAAAAAATGCAGATAAAGAAACTTTATAGTCTAAAAGAAAAAGGAATGCCAAAAGCCATTCCTTTTATTTATATATAATCTTTCTTTTTATAAAAAAATAAAATAATGGTTCTTTTGATATCAAAAGAAGGGGGAGTGTCCCTTTTTTGGCAAAATGGGGAGTAAAAACCTGTTATTATTGCCGTAAATATTAAGCCGCCCAATCTTCCCTTAAGAGAATGTTCGGCTTTGCTTTTTATAAAAAAATAAAATAATGGTTCTTTTGATATCAAAAGAAAGGGGAGTACCCCTTTTTTGGCAAAATGGGGAGTAAAAACCTGTTATTATTGCCATAAATATTAAGCCTCCCAATCTTCCCTTAAGGGAATGTTCGGCTTTGCTTTTTATAAAATAAAAAACACCATATTTACTACTTATATTACTTTTGTTAATAAAGAAATATTATGCCTCTAAAGTAAAACTGCTATTATCCATTCAGGTAATCACAGTTTATTTCCTTAGTAGCAGTCCCCTATACCTAGCTTTTTAAGTATCGTATCTGTATGAATAAATAAATATAAAAAAAATAATTTCCTATTGACAAAAAGGATAAATATTAGTATACTTTCAGTTAGTTATAACTAACACAAAATAGGAGGTCAAAAACCTCCAAAAAATTACTCATACGGTTAGTTGTAACTAACTATATGAGTATTCAAAGAAAAGGAGTTAAAATGAAGAAAGTAGCAGTAGTATATTGGAGTGGAACAGGAAATACAGAAAAAATGGCAGAGCTAGTTGCACAAGGAGCAAAAGACAAAGGGGCAGAAGTAGATACAATGACTTGTAGCGAGTTTACCCCTGATAAAGTTAGTAACTATGATGGAATCGCTTTTGGTTGCCCCTCTATGGGCGCAGAGGTTCTTGAAGAAGAATTTCAACCAATGTGGGACAGGGTTAAAGAATCTTTAGAAGGAAAATCTATCGTTTTATTTGGTTCTTATGACTGGGGTGATGGGGAATGGATGCGTAACTGGGAAGAAGAAGGTTTTGGAAATATTCTAGGATCATATATATGTCATGAACCTCCAGGAAGTGAAGAAGAAGAAGAGTGCAAAGCTCTTGGAGGAAAACTTGGTTAGCATCTAACCTGGAGAATATTTTATATATTCATTTAAAAAAATAACTTAATCTAAAATAAAGAAGTTCTAATCAACAAGACAAGAACTTCTTTGTTTTTTTATTTATATTTAATATACTTTATTATTTTATTTATCTTGTTTTTTCTTTTCATTTTGATAACTTGTTGAAAAGGCTATAGAAAAAATCATAGGAATTACTGCAAAACCTGCACTTGCCTGACCTTTAGTATAAAGTACATATCCTGCCCCTATAAAGGTTAATACTCCAAAAACAAAAGTCATAACTTTATATAGTTTTAATTTCATATAAGTTTCTCCCCTCATATATAAAAATATCTACCTGTATTATATATTAATATTCTTTTAAGGTCAAAAAAAAGAACCCATAAAAATGAGTTCTTTTGAATATGCCAAGGGATAAATTATCTTTTTGAGAATTGTGGAGCTTTTCTCGCTTTTTTAAGTCCGTATTTCTTTCTTTCTTTCATTCTAGAATCTCTAGTTAAGAAACCTTCAACCTTAATTTCTTTTCTAAGGCCAGCATCATACTCTACTAAAGCTCTAGCAATACCATGTCTGATAGCACCAGCTTGACCTGTAATTCCACCACCATACACATTTACACTAATATCAAATTTATCTAAATTATTTGTTAGTGCAAGAGGTTGTCTAGAAATAAGCTTTAAAGTTCCAAGACCACCAAAATATTCTTCAATATCTCTTTTGTTGATCTCAAATTTTCCGCTTCCTGGTCTTAATATAACTCTTGCTACAGATTTTTTTCTTCTTCCTGTCGCCATAATTTGATTTGCCATGTTCTATACCTCCTACCCTTTTATTTCTAACACTACTGGATTTTGAGCTTCGTGTGGGTGATTTTCTCCAGCGTATACTTTTAATTTTTTAAACTGAACTCTTCCAAGTTTATTTTTAGGAAGCATACCTTTAACAGCTTTTTCAATAACAAAAGCAGGATTTGTTTCCATAAGTTTTCTATAAACTACTTCTCTTCTTCCACCAGGATACCCTGTATGTCTAGCATATATTTTTTGGTCTAATTTATTTCCACTTAAGTAAATTTTTTCAGCATTAATTACAATTACGTAATCACCTGTATCAAGATTTGGTGTAAAGTAAGGTTTGTTTTTACCTCTTAATGTAGCAGCAACTTCACTAGAAAGTCTACCTAGTGTTTTACCTGTTGCATCTACAACATACCATTTTTTTGCAATTTGATCAGGTTTTGCGATTTTTGTTGTTGTTGTTAACATTCTAAAACCTCCAAAACGGTTATTTAATTATTTTTTTACTAGTGTACTTACGGGGCTAACGTTCAGCACAACTAATCTATATTGTATAAAAAAAGTATATTTATGTCAACTACTTTTCCATAAATATCTTCTTTTTTTCATAAAAAACTTCTTTTAAATACAGTCCACCTGGGGGAGCAGTGATTTTTGCTAGTTCCCTATCTTTTTTTTCTAAAACTTCCCTTACTCTATCTACCTCAAATTTCCCTCTACCTATATCAATAAGCAGCCCTACAATAACTCTTACCATATTATATAAAAAGCCACTACCAGTTATTTTAAGGGTAATAAAGTTTCCCTCTTTATTTAGATGAATATCATAAATCTCCCTGGTGGTACTATTTATACTAGAATTGTTTCCCATAAACCCCTTAAAATCATGAACCCCTATTAAATCTTTACTAGCCTGCCTCATCTTGTCAATGTCTAGTTTGTGAAAGCAGTGATGAGCCCTATTTATATAAAGAGGATTCATAATCGAGTCATTATAGATTACATACTCATAAGTCTTACCCTTGGCTAAATACCTAGCGTGAAAGTCTAAGTCTACTTCCTCTGCTTTTAATATTCTAATATCTTCTGGGATATGATGATTGATTCCAAAGGTGAACCTTTCTATTGGTATATCACTGTTTGTGAAAAAATTTGCCTTTTGCCCAAAAGCGTGAACTTTACTGTCTGTCCTACCGCTACCATATATTTTTACTTCTTCCCCTGTTAGCTTCTCAATTCCCTTTTTTATCTCCCCTTCTATGCTAATTCCTTTTTTTTGCATCTGCCACCCTATATAACCCGTTCCATCATAGGCAATTGTTAAAAGGATATTTCTCATATAATAGCTCCAAAGTAAATATTACATAAAACAGCAACCCCTATCATTAAAAGAATATAAATATATCCATATAAGTCTAGGGCTGCATATTTAAGCTCTTTAAATTTTGTCCTACCCTCTCCCCCTCTATAACACCTAGCTTCCATAGCAAGGGCAAGTTCTTCAGCCCTTGAAAAAGCGTTAATAAATAAAGGAATTAAAATTGGAACAAAACTTTTAGCCCTATTTATAATGCTCCCACTTTCAAAGTCAGCACCTCTTGACTTTTGTGCGTTAATGATTTTCGTGGTTTCTTCCATTAAGGTTGGAATAAAGCGAAGAGCTATACTCATCATCATAGAAATTTCATGGGATACTTTTTTTACAAAAGGTATTTTATTCATCAAACTTTCAAGACCATCTGTTAAGCTAATAGGTGAAGTGCTCAGTGTTAAAATAGAAGTTCCTGAAACGATTAATATAAGTCTTATAGCCATAAAGCTTGCGTTAATTACGCCCTCATAAGTGACTTTTAAAAACCAAAGCCTAAAAATTTCAACCCCTGGTGTTAAAAATAAATTTATTGTAACAGTAAATAAAATAATAAATAATAAAGGCTTAATTCCCTTTAATATATAAGAAATAGGAATTTTTGATAAAAATATAATCCCTAGTAAAAAAAGGAATAAGAAAAAAACTCCATAAAAATTATTTACCACAAATAAAACAAAAATATAAACAAAAGTCCATATAAATTTTGTTCTAGGGTCTAATTTGTGTATTATTGAGTTTAGGGGATAATACTGTCCAAGGGTAATATCCTTTATCATAATTTAAGCTCCTACTTTAAAATTGTTTTTTTATTTCTTCTAAGACTTCTTCTTTTGTAAACACATTTGTATTTACATCAAAACCTTTTTCCTTTAGTTTATATAGCAAATATTTTGTAATTGGTCCTTTAAGTCCAATATCCTCTAAGTTTTTAACTTCCCTAAAAACTTCTTTTTTATTTGCGTATTCTACCATTTTTCCCTTAGAAAAACACATTACTTTATTAGCGTATAAAGAAATATCTTCCATACTATGAGATACTAATATAATCGTTAAATCTCTATTTTTATGAAGAGATTGAATATTGCCTAGTATTTCTTTTCTAGACTTTGGATCAAGCCCACTTGCTGGCTCATCTAAAATCAAAATATGAGGGTTCATTGCTAGCACTCCTGCAATAGCCACCCTTCTTTTTTGCCCTCCTGATAATTCAAAAGGGGATGTGTCTTTATATTTTTCAAAGTCTAATGACACCATTTCCATAGCATCCCTTACTAAAAAATCTACATCTATATCACTAAGTCCTAAGTTTTTTGGACCAAAGGCAATATCTCTATATACACTTTCTTCGAAAAGTTGATATTCTGGATACTGAAAGACAATTCCAACTTTTTTACAAATATCTTTCATTAAAACGCCCTTTTTATTAATGTCAGTTCCCTCGATTACAACACTTCCGCTACTTGGTGATAGTAGCCTATTTAGGTGTTGTATTATAGTTGACTTCCCAGAGCCTGTACACCCAATAAGACCTATAAAGTCTCCTTTTTCAATCTCAAAACTAACACTATCAATTGCCTTTGTTTCAAAGATAGTATTTTCTCCATATATATGAGTGACTTTATCTACATTGATTGCTTTAACTGACATATCCCCTCCACAAGTTCATCTATACTTAATACATCCCTATCTACTTTAATCCCTATTTCATTTAGCTCATAAGCTATTTCAGTTGCAAAGGGAGGCTCTAAACTTAAAGAATTTAATAACTCTTTATTTTTAAAAACTTCTCTTGGGGTGTCATTAATTGCAATACTCCCCTTATCCATAATAATAACTCTATCACAGTCTACGATTTCATCCATATAGTGAGTTATCAAAATAATCGTTGTATTATTTTCTCTATTTAGCCTTTTAATAACTTCTATAACCTCGCTTCTACCAATAGGATCTAGCATAGCAGTAGGCTCATCTAAAATAATACATTCTGGTTCCATTGCTAAAATAGAAGCAATAGCAATTCTTTGCTTTTGCCCTCCAGATAATTCATGAGGCTTCTTGTCTTTATATTCATACATATTTAATGTCTTTAGTGCACTTTCAACTCTTTTTCCAATAATTTCAGGATCAAGGCCTAAGTTTTCAGGGCCAAAAGCGATATCTTCCTCAACAATAGTTGCTACCATTTGGTTATCAGGGTTTTGAAATACCATTCCTGCCTTTTGACGAATATTCCATATATTAGCCTCGTCTTTCGTGTTTAGCCCCCCTATGGTAATGTCCCCACTACTTGGGGTTAAAATTCCATTTAGAAGCTTGGCTAGAGTAGATTTCCCAGAGCCATTATGTCCTATAATAGATACAAATTCCCCTTTGTTTACACAAAAAGAAATATCATCTACGGCTTTATTTTTTTTGCCTTCATAGGATGTATATAAATATGTTAAATTTTCTACTTTTATCATCTTTTTCGCTCCTATAATCTTCTTGCCTACATTTGCTAATTATATTATTTACTTATTACATAGATTATAAATAGATAAGATAATTATCAAATTTAAAATGATTGTATTTGTTAAAAAAGGCACGGACAATGCCGTGCCTTTAAATTAGTCTCTTACAAGTTCTAATATTGCCATTTCAGCCCCGTCCCCTCTTCTTGCCCCAAGTTTATAAATTCTTGTGTACCCACCATTTCTCGCTTCAAATTCTTTTGCAACATCATCAAAAAGTAAAGCTACAACATCTTTTTCATATATATAAGAAAGAGCTTGTCTTCTTGCGTGTAAATCTCCTCTTTTACCAAGAGTGATCATTTTATCAACTATTTTTCTAGCTTCTTTTGCACGATAAAGTGTTGTATTTACTTTTCCATGCTTTATTACATCAGTAACTAGTCCTCTAAGCATAGCTTTTCTTTGATCTGCTGTTCTGCCTAGCTTTCTGTATCCAGCCATAATAAAATCTCCTTCCCTTGTACTTTATTCATCCCCTTGTCTAAAAGTTAAACCAATTTCAGCAATTTTCTTTTTAATTTCATTTAAAGATTTTTTACCTAAGTTTCTCACCTTAGCCATATCATCTTCACTTCTTGAAATTAACTCTTCAACTGTGTTGATATTTGTTCTTTTTAGACAGTTACTTGAACGTACAGATAATTCTAACTCATCTATTGTCATTTCAAGCATTTTTTCTTTTTCGTTTTCTTCCCTTTCAACCATCAAGTTCATACTTGTTACAGTAGAGTCCATTTCAACAAATAGTTGTAAATGGTCATTAATTACTTTTGCAGCAAGTGAAACTGATTCTTGGGGAGTAATTGTGCCATTGGTCCAAACCATGATTGTTAATTTATCATAGTCTGTCACATTCCCTACTCTAGTATTTTCAACTGTGAAATTTACTTTTTCAACAGGTGTGAATATACTGTCAACAGGAAGGGCTCCTACTGGCATATCATCTCTTTTGTTACTTTCACTAGGAACATAACCGGTACCACTATCAAGTGTGATAACCATATCTAAATTACCATCACTCATAAGTGAGGCAATATGCAAATCTGGATTCATAATCTCAACATCTGAGCTACAAATTATATCCTTTGCAGTAACGCTACCTTCTCCACTAGCATGAATTTCAACATCAACTTTTTCAGTTGTGTGAAGTTTTACAGCTAATTTTTTAAGGTTTAAAGTTATTTGTAATACATCTTCTGCTACTCCATTTATAGTAGCAAACTCATGTAATACTCCTTCAATTTTTACACTAGTTACAGCAGCTCCTGGTAGAGAAGAAAGCATAATTCTTCTAAGCGAATTACCAAGAGTTGTTCCATAACCTCTCTCAAGTGGTTCAACCACAAATTTAGCATACGACCTATCGGCACTAATTTCTACAATGTCGATATTAGGTTTTTGAAATTCTAACATATACACCCTCCAAATAATTTATAACTACCAAAATAGGTACTACATCTATTATTTCGAATAAAGCTCAACAATTAAGTGATCTTCTATAGGAATTTCAATATCAGCTTTTGTTGGCAATGCAATAACTTTACCTATCATTTTTTCCATATCAACAGAAACAAATGCTGGAGCAGTTTTTGCAGAGTTTTCTTCAAAGATTGCTTTGAATTTAGCTGAACGTCTTGACTCATCTTTTACTTTAATTTCATCTCCTTCTTTAATTAAATAAGAAGGGATATTAACTTTTTTACCATTTACAGTAAAATGATTATGTCTAACTAATTGTCTTGCTTCCTTTCTAGAAAGAGCAAAACCCATTCTGTATACTACATTATCAAGACGAGATTCTAAAAGAGTAATTAAGTTTTCACCAGCTGTACCCTGTTTTCTCTCTGCTTTATAAAAATAAGCTCTAAATTGTTTTTCTAAAATACCATAAATTCTTTTTACTTTTTGTTTTTCTCTTAATTGAATACCATACTCGCTTAATTTGCCGCCTTTTGAACCATGTTGTCCCGGAGCAGTATTTCTTCTACTAAGAGCACATTTATCTGAATAACATCTGCTTCCTTTAAGAAACAATTTTTCTTTTTCTCTACGACAAAGTCTGCATGATGCGTCAGTATATCTTGCCATTAAATTCTTACCTCCAATTAAATACTATATTAATTGTATTTCAATTAAACTCTTCTACGTTTTGGTGGTCTACAACCATTGTGTGGGATAGGAGTAACGTCTTTTATTGAAATTACATCTAAACCCGCTGCATGAAGCGCTCTAATAGCAGCTTCTCTTCCTGAACCAGGACCTTTAACAAACACATCAACAGTTTTTAAACCATGTTCCATAGCTCTTTTTGCAGCTTCTGTTGCAGCTGTTTGGGCAGCGTATGGTGTGCTTTTTCTTGATCCTTTAAAACCTAACTCACCTGCAGATGACCATGCTAGGGCATTTCCTGCAGTATCTGTTAAAGTAACAATTGTATTGTTAAAAGTAGAGCGAATGTATGCACTACCTTTCTCAATATTCTTTTTTACTTTTCTTTTTCTTCCTCTAACTACTTTTTTTGCAGCCATTTAAATCCTCCTTAGTCTGAGAACTATATTATTTTTTAGACTTTCTACTAACTGTTTTTTTAGGGCCTTTTCTTGTTCTAGCATTTGTTTTGCTTTTTTGACCTCTTACTGGTAAGCCTCTTCTATGTCTAAGACCTCTGTAGCTTCCAATTTCGATAAGTCTTTTTATATTAAGAGAAACTTCTCTTCTTAAGTCCCCTTCAACTTTAATTTCTTTGTCAATTATTGTACGAAGTTTGTTAACTTCATCTTCAGTCAAATCTTTAACTCTTGTGTCTGGATTAATACCTGTATCAGCTAAAATCTTTTGTGATGTGCTTTTACCTATACCAAAAATATAAGTTAATGCGATTTCAACCCTTTTATCTCTTGGTAAATCCACTCCGGCTATTCTGGCCATTAATTACACCTCCGTATAATTTTTTCTTTTTTTAACTATTTAGTAAGTTTATTTATATATATATAAAAGCAAAGTCAGATAAATTCAGCCGCGACCTTATCTTTATATGCTAATTTACAAAAACTACTTAAAGCTTATAATTATCCTTGTTTTTGTTTGTGTTTAGGATTTTCACAAATAACCATTACTTTACCTTTTCTTTTAATGATTTTACATTTTTCACAAATAGGTTTTACACTAGGCCTTACTTTCATAATTTTCCTCCTAATTTAGTAAATACTATTTACCTTTATCTCTCCATACAATTCTACCTTTTGTTAAATCGTAAGGAGAAAGTTCTAATATAACTTTATCTCCAGGTAATATTTTAATATAATGCATTCTAAGCTTACCTGAAATGTGGGCTGTTATCTCATAGCCATTGTCTAACTTCACTTTAAATGTGGTATTAGGCATAGCTTCAAGAACAATACCTTCAGCCTCTACATAATCACTTTTACTCACTGATTACAATTCCTCCTAGAAAATTATATTTCTTTATTAAATTTCATAAGCTCTTTTCTAATAAAAGGATTAGTTATTTTTTCACTACTGTTTATTTTATCACAAAGTGCCTTTGTTTTACTAGCAACTTTGGAAATATGTTTTATTTTTTTCTTCTTAGGCTTTTCAACCTTCCTCATATTTCCATTAGCAAGAAGTAAAATCTCTTCACTATAAAAATTTACAACAACGAAAAGTTTACCTTTATCCCTACCAGCATTTGATCTTACGATATCTCCTATATTTATAATATCACTCATAATAACCTCATTATAACTGACTTATAATAACAGCTTCTCCCTTAGTCACTAAAACAGTATGTTCATAATGTGCAGATAGTGACTTATCCATTGTAACAACAGTCCAACCATCTTCTAAAACTACCACTTCGCTTTTTCCTATGTTTACCATAGGCTCAATTGCTAGTGTCATACCACTTAGAAGTCTTGGCCCTTTTATACCTGTTAAATAATTAGGAATGGAAGGGTCTTCATGCATATCTTTTCCAACTCCATGACCTGTATAATCTTTTACAACATTCATGTTATTAGAAAGAACATACTCCTCAATTACTTTCCCAATATTATAAACCCTAAAGCCTTCTTTTACAACCTCTAAAGACTTATAAAAACTTTCTTTTGTAACATCGATAAGTTTTTTTGCCTCTTTAGATATTTCCCCAACAGGATATGTCTTTGCTTGATCGGAACAATATCCTTTATAAAAAGCTCCAATATCAATACTTACAATGTCTCCATCTTTTAGTACTCTATCCTCTTTTGGTATACCATGGACTACTTCTTCATTTATAGAAGCGCATATGTGCTTTGGGTAGCCATAGTAATTTAAGAAAGCAGGCTTACAATTCCCAGAAAGTATAATATCTTTTACAATTTCGTCAAGTTCTAATGTAGACACCCCAGGTTTTATGAATTTCTTCATAGCCTGGTGAGCCTTATCAGTAACTTTCCCAGCTTCTTTCATATAACCGATTTCGACATCAGATTTTAAAATAATCATATTTCTAACCTAATATCTTTACGATATCAATGAATACTTCTTCAATAGACTTTTGTCCATTAACACTATATAAGATATTTCTTTCTTTATAATAGTTTATCAGTGGCGCAGTTTTTTCATCATATTCGTTAAGTCTTTTCACAACTGTCTCTTTTTTATCATCATCTCTTTGATAAAGCTCTCCACCACATTGATCACAAATTCCTATGGAAGATGGTGGATTGAAAGAGTCATGATAAGTAGCTCCACATCCTTTACACATTCTTCTGCCTGTTATTCTTTTTTCAAGTAAACTGTAATCAACTTCAATAGCAAGTGCCTTATCTAAGATGTCTCCTGTTTTATTTAAAATGTCATCTAAAGCAGCTGCTTGGGCTACTGTTCGTGGAAAACCATCTAACATATACCCATTTTTGCAATCATCTTCTTTTAGTCTATCAATTACCATATCAACTGTTAAATCATCTGGAACTAATAAACCTTTGTCCATATATTCTTTTGCCTTTATTCCAAGGGGAGTATTTTCTCTTAAATTTTTTCTGAAAATATCTCCTGTTGAAATATGAGCAATGTTATATTTTTTTACAATATTACTGGCTTGAGTGCCTTTTCCAGCTCCTGGAGGTCCTAAAAGAATAATTCTCATATCTTTTACCTGCCTACTTCAAGAAACCTTTATAGTTTCTCATAATCATTTGTTGTTCTAACTGATTTACAAGCTCAAGGGCTACCCCTACAACAATCAGTAAACTTGTCCCTCCAAATTGAAGGTTTAAGTTAATCATGTTACCAACGATTATTGGAAGTATTGCAATAAATGCTAAAAATACACTTCCTGCAACCATTAGTCTATTTAAAGTTCTTTGTAAATAAGTTACTGTTGCACTCCCTGGTCTAATTCCAGGAATAAAACCACCATATTGTTTTAAATTATTAGCAATGTCTGCTGGATTAAATGTAACTAAAGTATAGAAGTAGGTAAAGAATATAATTAGGGCAACATATAATATTGTTGAACCCGCACTACCCCATGCTAAAGCTTCACTAAGCCATACTGCAACTGACCAATTTGGGAAAAATGATGCCATTGTTGCAGGGAACATTGTTATTGTACTTGCAAAGATAATAGGCATAACTCCAGACTGATTTAATTTCAGTGGAATATGGGTGTTTTGTCCCCCATACATTTTTCTGCCAACTACTCTTTTTGCATATTGAACAGGAATTTTTCTAGCGCTTTGTGTCATTGCTATTGTTCCAGCAACAACAGCTAAAGCGAATACTACGAATACTACTAGTAAAACTGGTGTTATTGTTCCAAGGCTTACTTGTTCGTATAAGTATGATAATGAAGATGGGATACTTGAAATGATTCCTGTAAAGATAATCATGGAAATACCATTTCCTATACCTTTTTCAGTGATGTTTTCACCAAGCCACATCAAAAATGCAGTTCCAGCTGTAATAACTAAAGCAACAATTACAATAGAAAATCCTGTGTTTGGTTCAAGTATTTGTCTAAACCCTAAACTTAACCCTACAGCTTGAATTAATGCTAGCACAATTGTTAAATATCTAGTGTATGCATTAATTTTTTTAGCCCCTTCTTCTCCTTGATGTCTAAGTCTTTCAAGAGCAGGTATTACAATCGTAAGAAGATTGATAATAATTGAGGCATTAATGTAAGGGGTTATTGACATAGCAAATATTGAGAAATTGCTAAAGTTATCTCCTGAGATAACATTTAATAGCCCAAACATAGTATTTCCTTCAACAAGGCTACTTAAAGCCGCAGTATCAATAAAAGGAACTGCAATAAATCCACCTAGTCTATAAATAAATAGCATAAGTAAGGTAAATAAAATTCTCTTTCTTAATTCTGGTATTTTCCAAGCATTTTTGATAGTTGTAATCATATTAAAGTACCTCTACCTTCCCACCTGCTGATTCGATTTTTTCTTTTGCTGATTTGCTAACTTTTGTTACTTTTATAGTTAATGGAATAGTAATTTCTCCATCTCCTAAGATTTTAACATTTTCGTATTTGTTTTTTACCATACCAAGCTCTTTTAAAGAATCAATAGTAACTTCGCTACCACTTTTTAGTGTATTTAATTTATCTAAATTAATAATAGCAAATTCTTTTTTGAAAGGATGGTTAGAAAATCCTCTTTTAGGAAGTCTTCTAGCTAGAGGCATTTGTCCCCCCTCAAATCCAATTCTAACGCCACCGCCAGAACGTGAGTTTTGACCATCTTGACCTCTACCAGCAGTTTTACCTCTACCAGTTGCAGTACCTCTACCTTTTCTTATACTTTTTCTTTTAGAACCCTCGGCAGGTTTAAGTTCGTGTAATCTCATATCAACTAACCTCCCTTTATACTTTTTCTATGTCAAGCATAAAATCCATTTTTTTGATGATACCTCTGATTTGAGGTGTATCTGTTTTTACAACACTTTGTCCGATTTTTCTAAGACCTAGTGCTTCAATGTTTTTTCTTTGAATTTGTGTCTTTCCAATAAGACTTTTCTTAAGCGTAATTTTAATTTGTGTGTTTTTACCAGCCATTTTTTAATTCACGCTCCTTACCCTAAAATTTCTTCCACAGATTTACCTCTTTTTTTAGCAACATCTTCGATTGTTACTAATTCAGATAAACCCTTAAGTGTAGCTTTAACCATGTTACTAGCGTTATTAGAGCCTAAAGATTTAGTTCTAATATCTTTAATTCCTGCAAGCTCGATTACAGCTCTAGCAGGACCCCCTGCAATAACTCCAGTACCTTTTCTTGCTGGCATAAGAAGAACTTTTCCAGCTCCAAATCTACCAATTGTTTGATGAGGGATTGATGTTCCTGAAAGTTTAACACTAATCATGTTCTTTTTAGCATCTTCAATACCTTTTCTAATAGCTTCAGGTATTTCAATTGATTTACCAATACCAACACCAACATGACCGTTTTCATCCCCAACAACTACAAGACAACTAAATCTAAAGTTTCTACCACCTTTAACAACTTTAGTTACCCTGCTTATACTAACAACTTTTTCTTTTAAATCTAATTCTCTTGGATCAAAATCTTTTATCATCATTTAGCCTCCTTAAAACTTAAGTCCAGCTTCTCTTGCGCCAGTAGCTAAATTTTGAACTCTACCATGATATACATATCCAGATCTATCGAAAACGCATTTTTCAATACCTTTTTCAATAGCTTTTTTACCAATTGACTTACCAACTAGGATAGCACTTTCACTTTTAGTTAATTTAGCACATTCTTCTTTAATTTCACTATCAAGTGAAGAAGAAGCCACAAGAGTTACTCTATTAACGTCATCAATAAGCTGAGCATATATTTGCTTATTGCTTCTAAAAACATTTAGTCTTGGTCTTTCAGGAGTACCACTGATTTTGTTTCTAACTTTTTGGTGTCTTTTAATTCTAATCTTATTTTTTACCGGTTTTGTTATCATACTATATCACTCCTTACTTCCCTGATTTTCCTTCTTTAATTCTTACAACTTCATCAGCGTATCTAACACCTTTTCCCTTGTAAGGTTCTGGAGCTCTTTTAATTCTAATATTAGCTGCATGAGCTCCAACTAATTGTTTATCGATACCTTTAACAATAATTTTGTTTGTTCCATCCATAACAGTTTCAATACCTTCTGGATCTTCCATTTCAACTGGGTGAGAATATCCAAGATTTAATGTTAATACTTTGCCAGCTTTACTAGCTCTGTATCCAACACCAACAATCTCTAATTTCTTTTCAAATCCAGTAGAAACTCCAACTACCATATTATTAATTAAAGCTCTAGTTAAACCATGTAAAGATCTAAATCTTTTATCATCGTTTGGTCTTTTTACAATAATTTCGTTATTTTCAATTTCAACGATAATATCTTTATCTATTTCTTGCTTTAGTTCACCTTTTGGTCCTTTTACACTAACAAGACCATTATTGATTTGAACATCAACTCCACTAGGTAAACTAATAGGCATTCTACCTACTCTAGACATTTTCTGCCTCCTTTTTTAGTTTTTTACCATACATAACAAAGAACTTCGCCACCAACGTTGTTTTTTCTAGCTTCTCTATCTGTAATAACGCCTTTTGAAGTTGATATAATAGCAATACCTAAACCATTTAAAACTTTTGGAATATCTTCGCAACCTGCGTAAATTCTAAGTCCTGGTTTAGAAATTCTTTTAATTCCTGCAATAACCTTATCATTGTTTCCACAATATTTTAATGTTATTTTTATTTGTCCTTGTTTATCGTCTTCAATAAACTCAACATTTTTAATGTATCCTTCTTCTAATAAAATTTTAGCAATATCTTTTTTAATATTAGATGACGGAATGATTACATCTTTGTGTTTTGCATCATTTGCATTTCTGATTCTAGTTAGCATATCTGCTATAGGATCTGTTATAGCCATTTTAGAAAACCTCCTTTAATCACTTTTCTTTAAATATTTTACCAACTTGCTTTTTTTACGCCAGGAATTTCGCCTTTGTAAGCTAGTTCTCTAAAACATATTCTACATATACCGTATTTTCTTAAGTACGCATGAGGTCTCCCGCATATTTTACACCTACTATAAGCTCTAGTTGAGAACTTTGGTGCGCGTTTTTGTTTTTCTACCATTGCTTTTTTAGCCATGTTCTACTCCTCCTTACGCTTGTGTTTTAAAAGGCATGCCTAACAGCTTAAGTAGTTCGAAACCTTCTTCGTCTGTTTTTGCAGTTGTAACAAAAATTACATCCATACCTCTAAGTTTTTCAATTTTATCATAATCAATCTCTGGAAAAACCAATTGTTCTTTAAGTCCTAAAGAGTAATTCCCTCTTCCATCAAAAGCTGAAGGATTAATTCCTCTAAAGTCTCTAATACGAGGAATAGCAATATTCATAAGTCTATCAGCAAACTCATACATTTGCTCACTTCTAAGAGTAACTTTTGCTGCAATATTCATTCCTTCTCTTAATTTAAAGTTAGAAACTGATTTTTTCGCTTTTATCATAACTGGTTTTTGACCAGCGATAATACCAAGTTCGTTTAAAGCTGACTCCATTTGTTTAGGATTATCTTTGCAATCACCAAATCTCATGTTGATAACAACTTTTTCAAGTTTAGGAATCTCCATAACATTTTTGTACCCAAATTTGTCCATAAGTGCTTTCGTAACTTCAGCATTATACTTTTCTTTCATTCTGCTCATTTATCATTACACTCCCATTACTTATTTAAATGTTTTTCCACATTTTTTGCAGTAACGAACTTTTGACCCATCTTCTACCTTGCTTCCAGTTCTAACACCTTTAGAACATTTACTGCAATATAGTAAAACATTAGAAGCATCAATTTTGCATTCTTTATCAATAATTCCTGCTTGTTGTGTCTCGCTTGTAGGTTTCATATGTTTTTTTCTAACATTTACTCCCTCAACGATAATTTTACCTTCTCCTGGATAAGATTTTAAAACTACACCTTCAGTTCCTTTATCTTTCCCTGAGATAACCATTACTTTATCATCTTTTTTAATATGCATCTGTCATACCCCCCTTACAGTACTTCCGGCGCTAGCGATACAATTTTCATAAATTGTTTTTCTCTAAGCTCTCTAGCCACAGGTCCAAATATACGTGTACCTCTTGGTTGATTATCTTCTTTTATTATAACAGCTGCGTTTTGATCAAACTTGATATAACTACCATCAGGTCTTCTTGTACCTTTAACAGTTCTCACAATAACAGCTTTTACAACATCACCTTTTTTTACCATGCCGCCTGGTGCTGCACTTTTTACACTGGCTACTATAATATCACCTACGCTAGCGTATTTTCTTTTTGATCCACCAAGTACTCTAATACATAATAACTCTTTAGCACCACTATTATCGGCAACTTTTACTCTACTTTCTTGTTGTATCATCTTAAAAACCCCTCTTTCTAAACGCCATAAGGCTATTTAACCTTCTCAACGATTTGAAGCAGTCTATAACGCTTATTTTTGCTTAGTGGTCTAGTTTCCATAATTTCAACTATATCACCAATATCACAGATGTTTTGCTCATCGTGTGCCATGAATTTTGTTGTTCTTTTAATACGCTTTTTATACAATGGATGGTTTACCATTGTTTCAATAGCAACAACTATGCTTTTATCTGCTTTATTAGAAACAACTTTACCAATTTTTACTTTTCTGTTTCCTCTTTCCATATTCAAATACCTCTATAGAAAACCTAAGCTTTTTCAGCTAACAGTTCCCTTTCTCTTAGTATAGTTTTCACTTTCGCATAATCTTTTTTTGTCTGTTTAATCTTTAAAGGATTGTCAAGTTGTCCAGTTGCGTGTTGAAAACGAAGATTGAATAATTCTTCTTTTAAACTAGCTAATTGATTTACTAGCTCTTTTTCACTCATAGCTCTTATATCTTTTGCCTTCATTACGCCTCACCACCTGTTACTTTTTCTTGTTCTGCTCTTGTTATAAATTTCGTCTTAATTGGTAATTTATGTTGAGCAAGTCTCATCGCCTCTCTAGCTGTTTCTTCAGGTACTCCGCTAAGTTCAAACATAACTCTACCTGGTTTTACAACTGCTACCCAATATTCTGGTGATCCTTTACCACTACCCATACGAGTTTCAGCAGGTTTCTTTGTTACAGACTTGTCTGGGAAAATTTTAATCCAAACTTGCCCACCCCTTTTAATATATCTAGTCATAGCAATACGGGCTGCTTCTATTTGATTAGAAGTAATCCATGCTGGCTCTAGTGCTTGTATAGCATAATCACCATAAGTGATTTTATTGCCTCTATGCGCTTTACCTGTCATTCTACCACGGTGCACTTTTCTGTGTTTTACTCTTTTTGGCATTAACATAACTTAATTCCTCCTTACCTTAACATATACCTAGTTATTTTTACTAGGAAGAACTTCACCTTTGTTTATCCAAACTTTAACTCCAAGTTTTCCATAAGTTGTATCAGCTTCTGCAAAACCATAGTCAATATCGGCTCTTAATGTTTGTAGTGGCACATTTCCTTCGCTATATTGCTCAGTTCTAGCCATTTCTACACCATTTAATCTTCCTGCAACACTTGTTTTAATTCCTTCTGCTCCGCCTCTCATAGCTCTACCAATTGCTTGTTTCATAGCTCTTCTAAAAGAAATTCTTCTTTCTAGTTGAGAAGCAATGTTTTCTGCTACAAGTTGTGCGTCACAATCAACATTTTTTACTTCAATAATGTTAATATATACAGTTTTACCTGTCATTTTTTGAAGTTTTGTTCTTACTGCCTCAATTCCTGAACCAGCTTTACCAATAATTTTTCCAGGCTTTCCTGTGTAGATGAAAATTTTAATTTTTTCACCAAAACGCTCGATTTCAATTTTTGAAATACCTGTACTATATTGAGTCTTTTTAATGTATTCTCTAATTTTATAATCTTCAACTAAGATATCACCAAAGTCTTTATCTTTTGCATACCATCTTGAAGACCAATCTTTAATAACTCCAACTCTCAATCCGTGAGGATTAACCTTTTGTCCCATCTAACGCTATCCTCCTATTCTCTTTCTTTTAACACTACACTAATATGAGAACATCTTTTTAAGATAATTGATGCTCTACCCATTGAACCAGGTCTAAATCTTTTTAATGTAGGTCCTTCGTTTACCATAATTGATGCTACATATAATTTTGTAGCGTCCATTTCATGGTTGTTCTCAGCATTCGCAGCAGCAGATTTTAATACATCACTTATAAGTCCAGATGGTTTATTACCTGTTAGTGTTAATATATTAAACGCTTCCGCTAAGCCTTTTCCTCTAACTAAATTCGCAACACGCACTACCTTAATCGGTGATATACGTAAATACTTTGCAGTAGCTCTAGCTTCCATTTCATTCCTCCTACTTTAGATTATCTTTTCATACCTGATTTTTTTTCGCCGGCATGTCCTCTAAATGTTCTTGTTGGTGCAAATTCACCAAATTTATGTCCAACCATATCTTCTACTACGAAAATAGGTACATGCTTTCTTCCGTCGTGAACAGCTATAGTGTGTCCAACCATCTGTGGGAAGATTGTACAAGCTCTATTCCAAGTTTTAATTACTTGTTTTTGACCACTGTCGTTCATAGCTTCTATTTTTTTAAGAAGTCTACTGTCTACATAAGGCCCTTTTTTAGTTGATCTACTCATTATCCACTCCTCCTTGTCCTATTTAGTTCTTCTTCTAACAATATACTTATCAGAAGGTTTGTTTTTCTTTCTAGTTTTATAACCTAGTGTTGGTTTACCCCAAGGAGTAACAGGACCACTTCTACCGATAGGTGCTCTACCTTCCCCACCACCGTGTGGATGGTCGTTTGGATTCATAACAGAACCCCTAACTGTAGGTCTGATACCCATAT
>CAYJAA010000012.1:0-30285 GCA_964368185.1 uncultured Lachnospiraceae bacterium
CCATTCCTTTTATTTATATATAATCTTTTCTTTATAATAAAATAATTGTTCTTTTGATATCAAAAGAACGAAAACTACCGCTTTTTTGGCAAAACGCGGGGTAAAAGCCTATTATATTTTCCGTAAATATTAAGCGCGCCCAATCTTCCCTTAAGGGAAGGGACGGCTTTGCTTTTTATATAATAAAAAGCACCATATTTACTAATTACATCTTAATTTAACAATAAAGTAGAGTAATATAATTATGCTTGGTGTTTTCTTATAATATGTACAAATAATATGAACTAGTTATTTAAGAATGTTGTAAGGAGTGGGCTTGACCCCTCCTAATTATTATAGAACTAAAAGTGCCACTATCAATTTAGGTAGTGGCATTTTCTGTTGTTGATCCTATATAAAAGCCATTTTTTTGTTATAAAAGCAAGATATTTGTCTTTCTTTTTTTTGTGTATAAAGGAATAAATATTACCTCCTGAGTTAATAATACTCAATATTCCAAATAAAGGGTTTCACATCATATTTCAGGAGGTATTAAATATGAATATAAAAAAAATAACCAAGGGAAGAAAGATAATTGCTACTTTTTTAATGGTGTTACTTTGTATGTCTTTTGTGGCAACAGATGTAATGGGTCTTGAGGGGGAAAGTAGTGAGGAGATAAAAACAGGGTATTATAACGAATTAGGTACATGGATAGAGGGAAGTTTAAATCAAAGCCTACCTCAGGGAATTCACTCTATTAATAAAACAGCCGTTAAAACGACTGGAAATAACTACGAAATAACCCTAGAGGTTGTAGCAAATGAAAATATAGAGATTCTTACAAAAAAAGCCGCAACTGTTCTTGTTATAGACACATCTTCTAGTATGTCAGGTAATAGTGGGCTAAAAAGCGCTAAAGAAGGGGCAAAAAGCTTTGTTGATATTTACGCTACTGAAGCAGAAGGTATCGGTCGCTACCTTGCAATTGTAGACTTTGCCTCAGGAGTAGAAGTCAGCCTAAACTGGATAGATGTTTCTACAAGTGAGGGAAGAGAAAAAGCATATGAAGCAATTAATTCCTTAACAGCAAATGGAGGAACAAATCTACAAGCAGGAATAAAACAAACAAATGAATTATTTAAAAGTGAAATAGTAAAGAATATAGACTTTGACAAAAAAAATACTGTGATTTTAACAGATGGAGCCCCAACTTTTTACATTGAAAGTTGTGAAAAAACTAACTGCAAAGAGTCGCACATTCAAATTTCAGGAACTAATTATGAGGTAAAAGGTTCTGGGAATGAGGGAAGTGAGGATGTAAACACAGCAACTTCTAATGAAGCTAATAGTCTTAAAAGTTCTTCTAATGTTTATACTGTTTGCTATGGAACAAGTGGGGACAAAACTTATAAAAATGGACCTTTAGTTTCTGATTTTCTAAAAAACAATATTGCAAGCAAAGGAGAAAACGCCTATACACCAGATAGCGTTACTGAACTAGCTCAAGCTTTTAAAGTAGTTAGCGAAACTATTGTAAGTGGGATTGATGGAAAAGAGTTATTAGTATTTGATGGGCTTGCTCCATTTGTTCAGGTAAGTGGACTAGGGGAAAATACTAAAATGGAAGAAGAGGGATTTGTATGGACCCTTAAAGATGCTACTGTTTCTAGTGAGGGGAATGATACGTATTACACTTATTCCCTAGTATACCAAGTAACACTAGATGTAGATCACCCAGAATTTATAGAGGGTAAATGGTATCCTCTTAATGGACAGACCTATCTAACTTTAACTGAAGGGGAAAAACTTCACTTCCCAATCCCTGCAGCTCAAGGGATAAAATCAAGATACAATGTAACTTATACAGATGGGGTAGAAGATGAGGAAGTATTTACAGATCAAATTACAGGAAACTTATTCTTTGGAGATAAAACTCCTGAGTTTGGTGGAGAGCTAAAAAGAGAGGGCTATATTTTCACTGGTTGGACACCAGAAAAAGAAGATTTGGTGAGTACTTCAGCAGTTTATACAGCAACATGGGAAAAGAGTATAGAAGAAGAAAAAGAAGAAGATGATAAAGATATAATTGAAACAATAAGTTATGATAATACAATTCCAAAAACAGGGGATGAAAGTCCGTTAGGGTTATTACTTGCTAGCCTTATAATATCAGCTGGAGGGATTGGAGTAGTATATTATAATAAAAGACAAAGAAGCTAAAAAATATTTATAAAGGGTTTATTTTATACAAAAGAAACTTTATAATTTTAAAAAAAGGAATGCCAAAAGCCATTCCTTTTTTTATAAATTTTATTCTTTTTAGTTTTCTCTCACAATAATTTCTCCACCAAGTAACTTATAATCTGTATAAAATGAGCTATAAGTCTCAGGGTGTTTTGTTGGAAGAGTAAAGCGAATTTCTTCCTTTGCTTTACTACTTAATAATATAATTAGATATGCCACCTGGTGAAAAGAGACTTTCTTAATATCTCCTCCTTTTAGGGAAGACACTCCTTTAATAATAAGGTCTCCATCAAAAATCATAGCATCAGAACCGAGAGTATTTAAAATTTCGCATATTTCCTGGGAAATATTAATATTATTAATACTTATTTTTCCACCATTTATAAACTTTGATGTTCCATTTGCAAAGACAGCTAAAGCCACTAAATAAATAAAGATTTCTTTATATTTAAAAGTATCAATGGTAAAAGACTTTACCTGCCCTTCTAATACTTTAATATCACCATCTTCATTTAATATATGAGGGCCTAGTTTTTCTATAATAGAAAGAATATCTATGCTTTTTTGCATTGAATCTAAGTTCATATTTTTTATTTTTATATCTGAACCAAGAGCCCCAGCAACAAAAAAAGCGCTGGCACAAGAAAAGTCATTTTCAATTTTTATATTTACAGGAGCTACTTTTTGATTTCCCTCTATTTTTATTTTTGATATTTCTCTATTTACTAAAATTTTAATAGAAAAATTCTTACAAATATCTAAAACTTCTTTTATATAGTGGTGATAATTGTGGCTTGTTGTAAATTCAATCATATAATTATTACTAGATAAAGACAAACACATAATAAGACTTATTAAATAGTCTTTGTATACATCTCCTCTAATAAAGAATGTAATATCACTTAAGCCACCTTTTATTTTTAAAGGAGGTAGCTGATTATTAACTCCTTCTTTAAAATAAATTTCATGAAAGGAATCAATAGGGTTATTTATTATTAAATCTTTGTAAATAATATTAAATTTCTTATTGCTTATTGCTAAAATAGGGGCTAAAAACCTTACTATATCGATATTATCGCTAAGGTCGATTTTATCATCTTGTAAGTTAAAAGGGTAACAGCCAGTTATTTTTAGCTTATATCTGTTATTGTTACTTTTTATAACACTTACCCTTCCTCCAAGAAACTTCACCACATTTAAAATAGTGACAATTTCTAAGTCTAGCTCTACATTATCAATAATACTAGTTTCGTTACAAAGAATAGCCCCTAGTATATAAGTTTTAATATTTCGTTTTAGTGGTGGTGGGGTTATTTCCCCTTTAAGTTTATTTGCTTTTAATGTTATGTCCATCTTTTTCCTACTCAAACCAGAATTTCGCAAAATTCTTCTTTTCTATTTTTTTAATATATGTACTACCAATATCATCTAGTAAAATCATGTCTACTGTATCAGAACGAATGTATTTATTTGACTCAAGCCAGCTTTCCATGTGAGATATGTCAAAAGTTGGAACATCAAAACCTATGTTGAATTTATGAAATAATTTTCTTAGCCTTGTAGATATCTCCATGTCATTTTCTAGTAGTTTATCACTTTTTAAAGCAGAACAATACATACCTATAGCCAAAGCGTGAGCCTTTTTAAGGCTTTGGTCTTGATTAAACTCGCTATATACAAAACTACCTACTCCGTTTCCAAGGGCTAGGCTACCCTTTAAACACTTCCCAAAAGAGTCTGTTCTAAGTAGCTTTATTTTATCATTAATACACTTAACAATTATTTTATTTATATTTGCCCTTATTTCTTCTTTAGAATAAGTTTCTAACCTTTCAAAAAGTCTTTTATCTAAAATAAGGGCATATTTTATAACATAAATCATTCCCTCATAAAAGCTTGAATCTGTACTTGTGATTAAAAGGTTAGGATCTATAAATACAAATCTAGGTAGTTTTGGAACACATAAAATATTTTTATTATCATTTAAATTAATACTATATTCAAAGCCAATAGAATTGTGAACTTGGCTTGCTAGGGTTGTTGGGAAAAGTATAAGGTCTATCCCACCAAGGTATAAGCCACTTGCCATTCTACAAAGGTCAGATATTATACTTCCTCCAAAGGATATTAACACATCCCCACAAGAAAGACTGTTTTCCCACATAGAATCAAGGATTGTAGAAACATTTTTTAAATCTTTCTTTTTTTCTTCTAGGCTTAGAGTTAAAAAGGAAACTTTTAAACAAAATTTTTCAAGCTCTTCTTTAAGGTGATGTTCATAAATTGTTCCTAGGTCTTTGTCTGTTACAATGACAGCTTTTTGGTATTTTAAAAAGACACCTGAGTACTGGGATAAGTCTTGGACTAAATCTCTGCTGATGAAAATTGTTCCTTCTTGATTAAAATTTGTATTTAATTTTAGTTCCATTTTAATACCTCTTAGTAAATGATAAAATAATATTTTTATATTGAATTTATTGTGATATAATATTCAAAAACCGTAGAAAGCGCTTAAAATTAATAATATGTTAGCTTAGATTTATCTAAGGGCTAACATAGGGTTAATTTTAAACATTTGCGAAGCAAATGACCGAAGCTCCCGAAGGGAGCTGAGGGTAAAGCTTTAAGCTCCGTGAGGAGTTTAAGGGTAAAGCTTTCTATGCTACTCAAGGTTCTTTAGGAAAGCTTGAGTGTAAGCTTTAAGCTTTGTAAGTAGCTTAAAGGTAAAGCTTACTATAAGCTATAGGCTTGAGAATAAGCTTTAAGCTGAGGGTAAAGCTTTCTATGCTACTCAAGGTTCTTTAGGGAAGCTTGAGTGCAAGCTTTAAGCTTAGGGAAGCTTTGAGTGTAAGCTTTAAGCTTTGTAAGTAGCTTAAAGGTAAAGCTTACATAAGATAAGTAAGCAGTTAAGCTTTAACACAAAATCCAAAAGATTTCTATCCTTTAATTTAAAGGCAAAAAAAACTAAAATTAAAGGAAGATTCTTAATACCTTATTATAACATAAGGTGCTATGAATTATGATATAATAGCATAATAAATTATATCATAATTTTTTTAAAAAAAAGGAGAAAATATGGCGAAAAAGAAATTAAACACCACAAAACTTGTATTTGCATCCCTTTTAATTGCTCTGGGGGTTGTTCTAAAGTTTTCTTTAGAAATTGTGATATCACCAGATTTTAGAATTAACTTTGTAAATATCCCAATTATGTTATCAGGAATTACCCTAGGGCCAGTTTATGGCTTTGCTGTTGGTTTTATTTCTGATTTTTTACAATATTTAGTAAGACCAGGAGGGGTGTATTATCCTGGGTTTACCCTTTCTACTGCTCTTTATGGACTAATACCAGGACTTATGTTTATGTATTTTAAAAAGAAAAGTGATAATCCCTTTACTTTAAAAAATATTTTACTTACTACATTAATATGCGAGATAATTTGCTCTATGCTTTTAAATACTTTCTTTTTATTCCAGCTTTATTCTTACAGCGTTCTAGCAAATATCCCTCTTAGGGCTATAAGGTCTATTGTGATGGTATTTGTGAATGGTTTTATTATAAAATATTTAATTAAAGCTTTAAAAAATAAACTTATGTTTTAAAAAACATATATAATAAAGATATACTTAAAATAAATAAAAAATTTAAGGAGATAGAAAAAATGGGTTTTAAAAGTGATATTGAAATAGCTAATGAATGTGAGATGGAAAACATTAAAGATATTGCAAAAAAAATCGGCTTAAGTGAAGATGATATAGAGCCTTATGGAAAATATAAAGCAAAAGTAGACTATAACATTTTAAATAATTCAAGGGGTAAAAATGGAAAGTTAATTTTAACAACAGCCATTAATCCAACTCCAGCAGGAGAAGGAAAAACCACTACTACAATTGGAGTTTGTGACGCTATTGCCTCCCTTGGAAAAAGCTGTATCGTTGCTATTAGGGAACCTTCCCTTGGTCCTGTTTTTGGGATTAAAGGAGGAGCAGCAGGGGGAGGACATGCTCAAGTTGTTCCTATGGAAGATATTAACCTACACTTTACAGGGGACTTTCATGCGATAGGGGCTAGTAATAATCTTCTTTGTGCTATGATAGACAATCACATTTTTCAAGGGAATGAACTTGGTATAGATGTAAGAAAAATTCTCTTTAGAAGATGTGTTGATATGAATGATAGACAGCTTAGAAATATAGTTTGTGGGATAGGGGGTAAAATGCAAGGGCTTCCTAGGGAAGACGGCTTTGATATTACTGTTGCTAGTGAAGTTATGGCGGCTTTTTGTCTATGTAAAGACATAGCAGACTTAAAAGAAAGACTAGGAAATATTATTGTAGCTTATACTAAAGATGATAAGCCAGTAACAGCTAGGGACTTAAAGGCAAATAATGCTATGGCGGCGCTTTTAAAAGACGCTTTAAAACCAAATTTAGTACAAACACTAGAGGGAACTCCTGCCTTTATTCACGGAGGGCCTTTTGCAAATATTGCTCATGGGTGTAACTCTTTAATTGCTACAAATATGGCAAGACATTTTGCTGATTATGTTGTAACAGAAGCCGGCTTTGGAGCAGACTTGGGAGCTGAGAAATTTATTGATATTAAATGTAGACTAGCTGGCCTAAAACCAGATGCTGTTATTGTTGTGGCTACAATTAAGGCTTTAAAATATAATGGGGGAGCTAAAAAAGAAGACTTAACAAATGAAGATTTAACTTCTTTAGAAAAAGGGCTACCAAACCTTTTAAAACATATTGAGAATATTAGAAATGTTTTTGGGCTTAGCTGTGTTGTTGCTATTAACAAATTTCATCACGATACAAAAGAAGAAATTGATTTAGTACAAAGAAAATGTAAGGAGCTAGGTGTAAATGTAGCCTTAAGTGATGTTTGGGGAAGTGGTTCAAAAGGGGGGATAGACCTTGCAAAAGAAGTAATTAGACTTTGTGAGGAAGAAGATGATTTTAAATATGCTTATGACTTAGATATGAGTATAAAGGATAAAATTATAGAAATTGCAAAAAAAGTATATGGAGCAAAGGGAGTAGATTTCTTGCCTAAAGCAAATAAAGAAATTGAAAACTTTGAAAGACTGGGCTTTTCTTCTCTTCCTATATGTATGGCAAAAAATCAATATTCTCTAACGGACGATCCAACAAAACTAGGCAGACCAGAAGGCTTTAATATAACAATTAGAGACTTAACCCTAAGTGCTGGAGCTGGCTTTATTGTAGCCTTAACAGGGGATGTTATGAAGATGCCAGGGCTTCCTAAAAATCCAGCGGCATTTAATATAGATGTAGACGAAAAAGGAAATATTACAGGACTATTTTAAGTAAGAAACAAGACAAAAAAATACAAAAAGAAAGAAAGTAATTAAAAAAAATATGAAAAATAACTACGCAAAATTTATTATAAAGGCAGGACTAATTGCAGGGATGTATGTAGTTGCTACAAATCTTCTTGCCCCAATCTCATTTTCAGGAAACCAAGTAAGAATATCAGAAAGTTTGTTTATTCTTGTTTATTTCACGAAAAGTGCTATTCCAGGGCTTTTTGCAGGGTGCTTTATTGCTAATTTAGCTAGCCCCTTTGGGATTATAGATGTTATTGTAGGAAGTAGCGCTACATTACTAGCTTGTATCTTCTCTTCAAAAATCAAAAACAAATTTTTACTACCAATTCCAAATATACTAATTAATGGGATTTTTGTGGGATATATATTATATATTATGGCAGACCTTCCTTTCTTAATAGGAATGAGTAGCGTAATGATAGGGCAAGCTATAAGCCTTTATTTAATAGGGATACCTCTGATTTATTTTATTGAAAAAAATAACAAATTAAAAGAGCTTATTGGAGACTAAATAAGATTACATATAAAACTTTTCTGGTATTATGTAAGGGCAAAAAAGAAGGGATAAAATATAAATAATAATTCAGATTATATATATAGACTAGATTTTATTAATGTAGATAAGGGGGAAGGAGACGAAGAGGTTCAAAGAAAAAGAAAAGAATATCTTAAGTCAAAAGAGTTATTAGTAAAAAAAATACCAAAAGATAAAGAAATAGATGTTATTTTTCATCAATTTATGACAAAAGAAGGGTATGAGAGATACTTTTCAACATATGATAAAAATGTAGCTTACTCTATTGTGACAAAAGATATAAATTATGTAAAAGAAGAGATTAAGAAACAGCCTCCCCAGGGGGATATATTTTTTAGTGTAGAGGAGCAAAGCATAAATTAACACTTTATGTAAAGAGCTAAACAAATACATTAAATTAAACAAAGGAGTAATATAAGATGAAAGCAGATTTACACATACATACCCTGTGTTCTGATGGAGAGTATTCCATAAATGAAATTCTTGACATGGCTATTAATAGAGGGATAGATATGTTATCTATAACAGATCATGACAGTGTTGATTCATATAAAAGTATTATTCCAAAAGAGGAAATTGAAGTAATTACAGGGATAGAGTTTAGTTGTCAATATGAAGATAAAAATGTCCATGTTTTAGGATATTTTATTGATATAGAAAATGAAAATTTAGCAAAATATTTAAAAAGCCTTAGGGAAAATAGGAGGGAGAGGGTTAAGAAAATTCTTAAAAAACTAAAGGATGAAGAAATTTTTCTAAATGAAGATTTAATTTTTACAAAGGATAAAAATAAAAGCGTAGGAAGACTTAAAATCGCTCAGGAAATGGTTAGGCTTGGATATGTTAAAAATGAAGCAGAGGCTTTTTCTCTATATATAGGAGATAATAAAAAATGTTATGTTTCTACGACGAAACTTAGTATAAGTGAAGCGGGAAAGCTTATTCATGAGGCAGGGGGGCTTGCTATTATTGCTCACCCAGGGCTAATTAATGAATTTTCAGATTACGAAAAGCTTCTTTCTTTTAATATTGATGGGATTGAAGTTTTTCACCCAAAACACTCTAATGAACAAAGGGAATTTTTCTATGACTTTGCAATAAAAAACGACTTGCTTATTACTGGAGGAAGTGACTTTCATAGTTACAAAAACAAAAGTAAACTTGGACAAGCCTATTTAGAAGATAAATATATAAAAAATATGTATTTTTATAGGGAAAATAAATATGTTAAATATGCTGGCAAAAAGGATGAATTATAGTATAATAAGGCTATAACCTTTAGGAGGAGAAAAATGCTTTTATATAATGAACTAAATGACAAGTTAAAATTGGATAGAGATTTTTTAGTTGCTTGCTTTATCAAGGGAAAAGACTTAAAGGTAAAAAGGGTAACTTATTTTTATGACAATGAATATGGCAGCGGGGTGAACGCTTATATATGTAAGGCTGAAGAAGGAATTAGCCCAATACAGGCCTTTATGGGTCTTTGGCTTAAAAATACTATATGGGAAGAAGAAGTCGCAGGGTTTACTTATACTAAGGAAGAGTGTGAGAAAATTTATGATGAAATTTTTTCTTATGTAGTAGAGGACTATAACCTTGAGACTCTAGACAATTTAAAGGCAAAACAATATATGGCAAAAAAAATCAATTTAGAGCTTAAAAATATAGCTAAATTAAATTTAAATATTGAAGAGGGAAAAATAAGACAAATTCCTTTTTTAGACATTTCTGGAGTTTATGTAAATAAAAGATATTCAAATAAAAAAGTATCAATTATGAATAAAGATGATGATGTTGTTGATAATGTTCAGCTTTGTCATAATGATATGTTTAATGAATATAGAGAACTATTTATACAAACAAAAGAAAGATATATATACTTTTTTTAAGGGTAAAAAAATGAAAAAATTTTTCGTATTAATTTTTATTGTTATGTTTTGCTTTTGTGGCTGTAGCGAACAATCTATAAATAACAAAGAAACTGGACAAGTAGAAAAAACTTCTCTTAAAAGAGACTATATTGATGGAAATTACGAAGTTTATGGGGACTATTACGATAATGATGGGAAAGTTCCTTTTCTAAAGATGATTATAGAAGGTGGAATTATAATTAATGTAAACTTTGATTATTACTTTAAAGATGGTAGCCTTTGTTCTGAGGGGGAAATAACAGACGAAGTTGAGGCTTTGCTACTTCATATTAAAAGCTTAAATTCTGAAGTTTTACAAAGACAAGGAAGCTTTGATATAAAAGAATCAGAAGAATATGACAGAGTAAACTCTGCTTATAAAATTCTTCTTGTAGAGGCTTTAGATATGGCAATCAACGAGGGAACAGGGGTAGACTTTGCCTCTATTCCAAACACATATTCTTACACTTCTAAAGTAGCAGATAAAGAAGGATATATAAAAACACTATCTATCACCTATTTAGGAGGTAGCGTTATTTCAATTGAACTTGAAGAAAAAAATGCTCAGGGCCTTAGCAAGATAAATGATGAGGCTTTTCTTTTAGCGTTTGAAGAAGAAAATGAACTAGGATATAGATATTTTGTTGAGGTAGCAATTAGTCAGTCCCTTAATGAAAAAGAGATTATCCTGCTTAAAGGGGAAGATGACTTCATTGATGAATATAATGAAATTGCAAAGATAATAAATAGTAAGATTATTAAATTTGAAAAGAAATAAACAACATAATTTTTTTATAAAAACCAGAGGAAATGTTGATAAATACCCTTTGTGTTTTTAAAAAGGAGAAAAATGCAAATTGTATTAAATAACATAGAAAAAAGTTTTGGGTATCAAAACCTATTTTCTTTTGACAGCCTTATAATACCAAACAAAGAAAAAGTAGCTATTGTTGGAGGAAATGGGTGTGGAAAAACAACTCTTTTAAGGATGATTGCTTCAAAGGACATAGACTTTGAGGGTAGTATTAGCAAAATAGATCCTTTAAAGCTAGGGTTTTTGTCTCAAGACTTAAATTTAAAACTAGATAGCACTATATACGAAGAAGCTTTACTAGGGGCAAAGAAATATATAGAGCTAGAAGAAAAAATTCAGCTTAAGGGAGTGGAGATATCCGCTTGTAGTGATGTAGGAAATTTAGAAAAATTAAATGAAGAGTATCACAAGTTGGTAACTTTATTTGAAAATATTGAAGGATATAAATACAAAAGTTTAGTAAGTGGAACCATTAAAGGTCTTGGATTTTCAGAAGAAGATTTTACTAAAGAAATCTCTACTTTAAGTGGAGGGCAAAAAATGAGAGTGGCTTTAGCAAAGCTTCTTATTTCTGCCCCTGAAGTTTTAATCCTTGATGAACCTACAAACTATCTAGATACTAGTAGTATAATGTGGCTTGAGGGTTTTTTAGCATCTTTAAACTCAACTATGATCGTTGTTTCCCATGATAGATATTTTTTAGATAAAGTTTGTAGTAGGGTTGTAGAAATTGAAAACAAAAAAATATATGAATATAAGGGAAACTATACACAGTATTTACAAAAGAAAACTATTCGCCTAAACAACGAACAACTTTTATATGAAAAACAACAACAAGAAATAAAAAAACAAAAAGAAGTAATTACTACCCTAAAGAGTTTTAATAGAGAAAAATCTGTAAGAAGAGCTAGAAGCAGAGAAAAACAACTTGAAAAAATGGATGTTTTAGAACAGGCCTTTAAAGGTAAAAGTGCAAATATAAGATTTAAGTATTTACCTCAAGTGTCTAAAAAAATTATCGAAATTGAAGACTTATCTTTTTTCTATAAAGAAGATAAGCTTTTATTTGATAAGTTTAATGTGATTATAAAAAATAATGACAAAGTTGGGGTATGTGGTAAAAATGCTATTGGAAAAACCACCCTACTTAAATTAATAACAGAAAACTTAACCCCAAAAAACGGGATAATAAAGAAAAATTTAAAGTGTAAAATTTTATATTTTGAGCAAGAACATAAAGACTTAAATCCAGAAGATACAATTATGGAACAGCTTAGAGGAGCTTGTCCTTTTGATGATGTTATTATTAGAAACACTCTTGGGGCTATGCTTTTTAGTGATGAGGATGTATATAAGAAGATAAAAACTTTATCAGGAGGAGAAAAAAGCAGGGTAGCTTTATGTAAGTTAATGCTTATGCCCTCTAATGTTTTGGTTTTAGACGAGCCTACAAATCATTTAGATATACAAACAAAGGAGCTATTAGAAGAGGCTTTACTTGAATACGAAGGGTGTATTATCAGTGTTTCTCATGATAGATATTTTTTAAACAAAGTATGTAATAAAATTATTAATGTAGAGGGTAGGGACACAAAGGTCATAGAGGGTAGTTATGACTATGCTATGAATAAAATAAAAATAGAGGATGAAAAATCTTCTTTTGGAGAAACTCAAAAAGAAAAAAAAGAAGAGGCAAAGAAAACAAAACTAAGTAATAATAAGAAAAATGCTTATATAAATGAAAGCAAAGAGATAGAAGAAGAAATTGCTTTTTTATCTAGAGAAAAGGAGGATATAGAAGAAAAGTTAAGTGATAAAGACTTTAGTAAAGACTTTGAAAATGTTACTTTAGCTAGCCAGCATCTTAAAGATATTGAAGAGAAAATAAGTAAACTAGAGGACAGGTGGCTTGAGATAAGTCTTATTTTGGAAGAAGAAAATATTATTTAATTTTATTTAAATAATGTAATATTTATACACTTATATAATATATATTACTAAACATATCTTTATCTTTTTTCATTTTAGGTTATGTTTTTTATAATAAAACAGGAAATATTTACAGAATAATATTTTGTTGTAATATATAAAGTAATGCAGTATAATAAGACTAATATTTAAAAAATAATATAATACATAGAGGTGTAGAAATGAAAAAAGTAGTTGTTATTACAGGGGGAGCTAAGGGGATAGGAAAGTCAATTTGTGAAAAATTCGCAAAAAAAGAATTTGATGTAGTAATTGTTGACTTTGACGAAGCTGGCGCTTTAGAAACAAAAAAAGAAATTGAAACTTTAGGAATAAATGCTCATGTAGTTAAGTGTGATATTTCAAGTGAAGATAATGTTAAAGAAGTAAGAAAGTTAGTTGAAAAAGAATATGGATACTTAACAGCTTTAGTAAATAATGCAGCTGTTGCAATAACAATGCCAGGAAAAGACTTAGATAGTGAAAAGTTCAAAAAAATGATAGACATTAATACAATGGGAACTTTTTATATGATAAAACAACTTCTTGACCTGCTTTTAAAATCAAAAGAAAAAGGGCAAGTTCCTTCAGTTGTAAATGTAGCTTCAACAGGAGCATTCACAGGAGGAGGAGGCTCTTTAGGCTATCCAACTTCTAAAGGTGGAACTATTAGTATGACAAAAGCTTTCGCAAGACATTTTGGAGATGAAGGGCTTAGAGTAAACGCAGTAGCTCCTACACTAATTAGAACACCTCTTATGATAGAAAGATACAAAGATGATCCTTCTAAAATGGAGGAACAAGCAAAGAGTGTTCCTTTAAGAAGATTAATGGAACCAGAAGAAGTTGCAGAAATTTGTTATTTCTTAACAAAACCAACATATATTCATGGGGAAACCATTATCGCTGATGGTGGTAGAGGCTTAGTATAATGGGGGAAGAAAAAAAACCAGAAAATAGAAAAATTGATTCTTCAAATTATGAAGACAGAGTAAAGATTATTAAGGGTTATAGGAAAACATTATTTAATAGGGCTACAGCCCCTTTTATTGGTGCGAATAATGAAGAAATATTAAATCCTTTGCAAAATATTGTTGACAATGAAAAGGAAAAACATTATAATGAAAATACAGTTGATATTTATGCTATTTATAGAAATCAACTAAAAGAGGTAGACAAAAAAATAAAAATAGCTATGTCTTTAGCTAGGACTTCTGTGATTATATCTCTAATTTGTTTAGCGGTGACTATATTTGTAATTAGATACATATAATATAAATATAGCACAAGCTTTTTGACAATTTCATAATTTTGGTTGTAATATTCTTAGTAGTGTAACTTTGCAAATCCTTAGAACTTTGGGGGTGAGATTAGAATGAAGACTATCTTAGTAGCTTGTGGAACGGCGATTGCCACTTCCACAGTAGTTGCAAAAAAAATTGAAAAAGTATGTAAGGAAAACAACGTTGACGTAAAGACGGTTCAGTGCAAGGCTTCAGAGGCTGCATCAAAGGCGAAAACTTTAAAGCCAGATGTAGTAGTTGGAACTTGTGATTTGCCGGGAAATTTCGATATGCCTACAATTAAAGGCAGAGCTTTCTTAACAAATGTGAATCTTCAAGCTTGTATTGATGAATTATTATCAGTACTAAAATCATAATTTATTTAGGTATTATTAAAAACGAAGCAAAGTACCTATAAAAAAGAATATTTAACAATATATTTTTAAAGGAGTACATATATAAAATGGATATAGTATTAAGTATTTTTCAGTATATTATTGATATGGGCGCATCTGTAATGATGCCTATTATCTTACTTATCTTAGGTGTAGCTATGGGAGCTAAATTTGGTGACTCTCTAAGAGCTGGTTTAACATTCGGTATCGGATTTATCGGTCTTGGTGCGGTTATTGGAATTATGTCTAGTACAATTACACCTGTTGCTAATGCACTAGTTGAAAACTTTGGTTTCAAACTAACATCAGTAGACGTTGGTTGGCCTGCAGGAGCTGCTCTTGCTTGGTCTACACCACTTGTTCCACTTATCTTCCTTGCAATCATTGCAACTAACATCATCATGTTAGCTACAGGATTAACAAAAACAATGGATATCGATATTTGGAACTACTGGCATCCACTATTCACAGGTTCTATCATCTACACAGCAACAAATAACGCTTGGGTTGCAGTTCTTTCTGCAGTTATCAACATGGCGATTATCTTTGTAGTAGCTGACTGGACACAAAAAGACTGTGCTGAAGTTTTAGGACTTGATGGAATTTCTCTTCCTCATATCCAAACATCTTCTTGGGCTCTTATTGACTACCCATTAAACTGGTTAATCGATAAAATCCCTGGAATCAACAAAATCAACTGGTCTACAGAAGGTATCCAAGAGAAATTTGGTCTTTTCGGAGAGCCAATGATCATGGGATTCGTAGTTGGTGCTGTTCTTTCTGGTCTTGCTCAATTTACAACTCCAGGAGTTAATGTTGGTGCTGCTATCCAACAAATTTTAATCGTAGGTGTTAACATTGCTGCGGTATTAGTTCTTATCCCAAGAATGATCGCTTTATTAATGGAAGGTCTTATGGTTATCTCTGGTGCTGCTCATGAATTTATTGAGAAAAGATTCCCAGGAAAAGAAATCTATATCGGACTTGACGCTGCTGTTGCGACAGGACATCCTTTCGTAATCGCTACAGGTCTTTTAATGATTCCTTCAGCTCTTATCTTAGCTAATGTATTACCTGGAAATACTACATTACCAGTTGCTGACTTATCAGCATTAGTATTCTTTGTTATCTTCGCAGTTGTTCCAACTAAAGGTAACTTATTCAGAAGTATCATTTTAGGCTTAGTAAATGTAACAATTATTCTTTACTTAGCTTCTTATGCTGCTCCGCTAATGACAGAATTAGCTGCTATTAATGGTCTTGAAATTCCAGAAGGCGCTGCTCAAATTACTTGTTTAGCAGTTGGTGCTCAATGGTATACATGGATCCCTTACTATGTAGCTAAATTATTATTCGGCGGTACTGTGTAGCCAGATTATTATTTGGCGCATAGAAAACTTATATAGTTTTCGTTTATAAACTAATCACACCCAGAAAAAGAGCCATATTTTGGCTCTTTTTTTTATGTAAAAATAAACTTTTATATTAATAATATTTCCTAAATAACTTTTGTAATATCTATTGTAAATCCCTAATAAAATATATATAATTGTTTTATTAATGATTTAGGGAGACTGTAATGAAATTTATCACAAAATTTACTTTGCCACTAATAATAGTATCACAAATTTTATTTTCCATTTTATATTTCTTAGGGCAAATAAACCTTATACTATATCTTATTTTTGCTTTTTCAAGTGTGTTTATAATTACAAATATAGCAAATGTATATTTAGGTCAAGTGTGTGGGCTGCTTTTTTGTGACCTTGAGGCAGAGGAATATATATACAAGTTAGAAGAGTTAAAAAAATACAATCTTTTACAAGGGATGCAAATTCTTCTTAATCTATATTTGTCCAGTGGATATATTGCTCTTGGAAAATACAATAATGCAACCGAAGTATTACATAAAATATCAGGTAAAATCAATATTAAAAAAAATCTAGGGGCAAAATGTGTATGCTTAAGTAATTTATATACGGCGTATCGCTTTTTGGGGGAAGAAAAAGAGCTTATAAATATTGTTGAGGAAATAGAATCTTTAGGGGAGCATGTTACTGACAAATCTCAGTGGGTAGAAAAGGATTTAAAAAGAATTTTTTCTTATAAAAAATTAGATTTAGACATCTTGCTGGCAAAAGGGGAAGATTTAGAAATAAATGAGAAATATGAAAAACTTCTTATAGAGCTTTTAGAAAATCCTAAAAATAAATATGAAGAGATAACTTTAAAATTTCATTTAGGAAAATTTTATTATGAATATACTAATAAAAAAGAAAAAGCAGGGGAACTTTTCGAATATATTTACAATTATGGAAAAGATCTTAAAATTGTAGAGTATGCTACACAGTATATAGAAGGATAGTTTTTTTATTTTATAAGAGCCTTTTTTTAAGGTTCTTATTTTTTTGTAAAAACATTTACATATTTTATAATTTAAAATATAATTAGACAAAAAATAACAATAAAAGTAGAAAAAATCACGGAAAAATGTATACATTATCAAAAAAGTATAATATAATTATGTAAGTTAAACTATATTTATATAAGGAGAGGTTTGTATATATGAAAGGAATTAATGCATCACCTGGAGTAGCTATAGGAAAGGTGTTTTTACTTGAGGAAGAAGAAATCAAAGTAAATGCTAAAAAAATAACAAAAGAAGAAGTTTCTATACATATTGAAAAGCTAAATGAGGCTATTGAAATATCAAGAGGAGAACTAAAAGCATTAAAAGAAAAAACTCTTAGAGAAGTTGGGGAAGAAGAGGCGATGATCTTTGATGCCCATTCTATGTTTTTAGATGACCCTGAATTTATGGGTAGTGTTAAAGGAAAAATTGAAAATGAATTATGTTGTAGCGCTTCTGCTATGGATGAGGTAACAAACTTTTTCTTTAATATGTTTGCTTCAATGGATGATGAGTACTTTAAAGCTCGTTCTAGTGATGTAAAAGATGTTGGAACAAGAGTGCTTAGACATATTCTTGGAATTAAGACAACAGATTTATCTACAATTGCTGAAAATACAATTGTTGTTGCTGAGGATTTAACTCCTTCAGACACTGCAAGTATGGATAAAAAGAAAGTAATTGGTTTTGCTACTGATATTGGTGGGAGAACTTCTCATACAGCGATCATGGCTCGTTCAATCGAAATTCCTGCTGTTTTAGGACTTTCTACAATTACAAAGGAAGCAAAAAATGGAGATAGCATTATCGTTGACGGTTTAAGTGGGGAAGTTATTATTAACCCAACTGAAGAAGAGTTAGCGATTTACAAAGGAAGAAAAGAAGAGTATGAAAAAGCTCAAGCAGAACTTGCAAAACTAAAAGATCTTCCTAGTGAAACCCTTGACGGGCACAAAGTTGAACTTGTAGCAAATATTGGAACACCAAACGACATTGAAGGGGCAAACAAATATGGAGCAGATGGAGTAGGTCTTTATAGAACTGAGTTTTTATATATGGACGCTTCTACAATGCCAAGTGAAGATTCACAATTTGAAGCTTATAAAAAAGTATTAGAGGGAATGAATGGTAAACCAATTATTATTCGTACCTTAGATATTGGTGGAGATAAAAAGTTAGATTACTTACCAATGGACGAAGAAATGAACCCATTCTTAGGTCTTAGAGCTGTAAGACTTTGTTTTGAAAATGTTGAATTATTTAAAACACAATTAAAAGCTATTTTAAGAGCTGGGGTTTATGGAGACGCTCATGTAATGTTCCCTATGATTTCAAATATTGGGGAAGTTAGAAAAGCAAAAGCTATTTTAGAAGAGTGTAAGGAAGAGCTAAAAGCAAAAGGCGTTACTTATGATGAGAAAATCAAAGTTGGGGTTATGATTGAAATCCCGTCTGCTGCGATTACAGCTGATATTATTGCAAAAGAAGTAGACTTTTTCTCTATTGGAACAAATGACCTTTGCCAATACACTCTTGCAGTAGATAGAATGAATGAAAAAATCTCTCATTTATATGACCCATACAATCCAGCGATTTTAAGACTTGTAAAAATGGTTATTGAAGCTTCTCATACATATGGTAAATTTACAGGAATGTGTGGAGAAATGGCAGGAGAGCCAGAAGCTACATTATTATTATTAGGTCTTGGATTAGATGAATTTAGTATGAGTGCATCTAGTATTTTAAAAGCGAAAAAAATCATTAGAGAAACAACTTTCGAAAAAGCGAAAGAACTTGCTGATAAAGCCCTAAAAGCAGATAGCTCTGAAGAAGTAAGAAAAATTATTGCACAGTATAACAAATAAGAATATTTCCTAGGAAATATTGAGATAAGAAAGACACTACTTTGTAGTGTCTTTTTTGTTTATGTAAAAAGATTATATATAACTTTTTTATGAGTAAACAATTGTTCTTTTGATATCAAAAGAACCAAAAATACCCCTTTTTTGGCAAAACGGGGGGTAAAAGCCTGTTATTATTTCCGTAAATATTAAGCGCGCCCAATCTTCCCTAAGGGGAAGGGACGGCTTTGCTTTTTATAAAATAAAAAGCACCATATTTACTAATTATATAATATTAGTAATAAAGTAAGATTATGACAGTTTATCTTTTACCAGATTTATTTGTAAGTGTTTCTTTAAAGTCTTACAAAAGGAAAATAAATATAGTTTTATACATATCATATATATATTGACTTTTCTCATTCATTTATAGTATAATAAGAAAAAATACTTTTAAATTAGCACGAGAGGCTAAGAAGGTTTTATACTTTTATTTTAGGCAGGTATCTAAGCTGTTAACCTCGTGTTATATGCATAGATATTTTTTTTATAAAATTAAAGCCTTGGAGGAAGATATGTTAAAAGGTAGACACTTAATAGAGCCAACAAATTTTAATATTGATGAATTAAATGAAATTTTTAGACTTGCTAATGATATTATGAAAGACCCTATAAAATACCAAGATGTATGTAAGGGAAAGTTATTAGCAAGTCTTTTTTATGAGCCTTCAACAAGAACGAAATTTTCTTTTGATGCGGCTATGTATAGACTAGGGGGACAAGTTTTAGGGTTTTCTGACCCAAACACTTCCAGTGCCGCTAAGGGGGAGAGCTTAGCTGATACAACAATAACTATTGCAAACTATGTAGATATTATTGTTGCAAGACACCCAAGAGAGGGAACAGCAAAGCTAATGAGCAATCACTCAGAAGTTCCTGTAATTAATGCAGGGGACGGAGGACATCAACACCCAACTCAAACTTTAACTGACCTTCTTACAATTGATTATTATAAAAAGAAATTTGAGGGACACACCGTTGGAGTATGTGGGGACCTTAAGTTTGGTAGGACTATTCACTCCCTTGTAAAAGCAATGGGAAGATATAAAAATACAAAGTTTGTATTTATCTCCCCGGAAGAGCTTAAAATGCCAGAATATATAAAGGAAGAATTAAAAGGCAAGGCAGAGTTTGTAGAAACAAATAATTTAGACAGTGTTATTTCTTCTCTTGATATTTTATATATGAGTAGAGTCCAAAGAGAGAGATTTGTAAGTGAAGAGGAATATTTAAGGCTTAAAGACTACTTTATCTTAACAAAAGATAAGCTAACAAAAGCAAAAGAAGATTTAATTATTATGCACCCACTTCCAAGGGTAAACGAAATTGCTACTAATGTAGACAGTGACAAAAGAGCTGTTTATTTCCACCAAGGAAAACTTGGGATGTATGTTAGAATGGCTTTAATTATTAAGCTTTTAGGTGTGGAGGTATAAAGATGATTAATGTATCAAAAATCAAAGAAGGAATTATTATTGACCATATAAAAGCAGGGCATGGCCATGAAATGTTTAAACAATTAAAACTTGATGAAATAGAAGATGTTACTGTTCTTATGAGAAATATCCCAAGTAAGAAAATGGGGAAAAAAGATTTAATTAAAATAGAAACAGATTTAGAGCTAGACTTTACAATACTAGGTTTAATTGATCCAAATATTACTGTTAATTATGTTGAGAATGGGGAAAAGGTTAAAAAGTTAAAATTAACCCTTCCTGAAAAAATAACAGGAATTTTAAGGTGTAAAAACCCAAGATGTATCACTATGTACGAAGAAGTAGAAGATATTAACTTTTATTTAACAAACCCAGAGAAAAAAGAATATAGATGTGAATATTGTGATGGGAGAACTACTCTTTTAGAGAGTAAATAGTTATGAAAATATTATTTAAAAATGGTAGATTTATTGATGCAAAAAGAGAGTTTATAGGTTCTATTTTTGCAGAGGATGGAATAATAAAAAAAATATTTTCAAATGGGGAAAATCTAAATGAAGATATATATGATAAAATAGTGGATTTAAAGGGGGGAAATATCCTCCCTGGACTGATAGACTTACATGTTCACTTTAGAGATCCAGGATATACTTATAAAGAAGATATTATCTCAGGGCTAAAGGCAGCTGTTAAAGGGGGGTACACAACCCTTTGCGCTATGGCAAATACAAATCCTATTTGTGATAATAAAGAAATACTTAAAAGAAATTTCGAAAAAGCAAAAAAAGCAAATATCGCAAACTTTATTCAAATTAGCGCCATAGGTAAAGACTTAGAAGATAAGGAATTTGTAGATATTAAAGAAAACTTAAAATATACTCCCCTTTTTTCAAATGATGGGAAAACCATTGTTGATGACGAATTTATGAAACAAGCTCTTATTAAATCAAAGGAATATAATTTTACTGTTCTTACTCACTGTGATCCAGAAGTAGAAATTATTAAAAGAGATTTAGACTTACTAAGAGAAGTTGGAGGAAATCTTCACATTTGTCATATTAGTAAAAAGGAAACTTTAGATTTAGTAAAAGAGGCAAAGGATAGTGGTCTTAAATTTACTTTAGAGGTAGCTCCTCATCATGTATTTTCCTATGATAATGACTATAAAGTAGCCCCTCCTATTGGAACAAAGGAAGATAATGAGGAAATCATGAAGGCAATAAAAGAAGGGTACATTGATATTCATGCCACAGACCATGCCCCTCATAGCAAAGAAGATAAAGAGGCTGGAGCTCCTGGAATTAATAACATAGAAACTTCTTTTCAAATGTACTTGCATAAATATATAGAATATGGTATAAATATACATAAACTATGTGAGATGACTAGTTATAATCCTAGTAAAATTTTAGGGGTGAAAAAAGGATTATTTAAAGAGGGATACGACCTTGATTTTATCATTGTTGATATAGATAAAAAAAGTAAGATAGATAGTAAAGAGTTTATTTCAAAATCAAATAACACACCATTTTCAGGGGATACTGTTAGTGGGCTAGTATTAGCTACTTATGTTAAAGGAGAGAAAAAGTATGAATATAATGGATAAGCTTTATAAAAAAGCGGTTGATAATTATGGGGTATGTCTTGGGTTAGATACAACTTTTGACTTTCTTCCTGAATATTTACAAAAAAAAGATATTAGCACGGGAGAAAAAATATTCTTATTTAATAAAGAAATTATTGATGCTACAAAGGACATGGTGGCTTGTTATAAAGTCCAAATTGCTTGTTATGAAGCTTTAGGGATAGAGGGGTTAATTGCGTATAAAAATACACTAGAGTATATTAGAAAAAGTGGAAATATTGTGATTGCTGACATTAAGAGAGGGGACATTTCTTCTACTGCCACTCAATATGCAATAGGGCATTTTAGTGGAGATTTTGAATCGGATTTTATTACTGTAAATACTTATATGGGTAAAGATGCAATAAGCCCTTATTTTGAATATTTTAAAAATAAAGAAAAAGGAGCCTTTTTACTTGTAAAAACTTCTAACCCAAATTCAGGAGATATTCAAGATTTATCTTGCAAGGATGGAGAAAAAGTTTGCGAGAAAATGGCTGGGTTACTATCTAGCTGGGGTAGGGACTTTATAGGCAAAGAGGGTTTTAGTAGCATAGGGGCTGTAGTTGGACTTACTTATCCAAAAGAGTTTTTAAAATTAAAAGAATATATGAAAAACACTTTCTTTTTAATTCCAGGGTATGGAGCCCAAGGGGGAACTGGAAAAGATATAGCTAAGGTTTTTGAAGGTGGGATATGTGGGGTTGTAAATTCTTCTAGGGGAATTATTGCTTCTCATAAAGGAAAAGAGGAAAGTGAAAGCTTTGCTAGATTTGCAAGAGAAGCAGTTTTAGAAATGCAGGAGGATATTGGAAAATGGCTTTAATAATTTCTAATGAAAAAATAGCAAGTGGTATTTATAAAATAAAAATAAAAGGGACTTTTAAGGGGGAAGCTGGTCAGTTTTACATGATAAAACCAGAAAACACCTTTCTTTCTAGACCTATATCTATTCATGATATAGATAGTGAGGGAATTACCTTTGTTTATCAAGTTAAAGGAGAGGGAACTAAGTTTTTTTCTCACCTTAAAGAGGGAATGGAGATTTCTTTATTTGGTCCTTGTGGAAGTGGGTTTTCTCTGTCTGAGTTAAAGGCAGACAGCTTTGGGATAATAGGAGGAGGTATAGGGGTAGCTCCTTTATACTACCTAGCAAAAGAGTATAAAAAAACATATAAAGATGCTAAGATAAAAATATATTTAGGCTTTAAAGAAGAAGAATATTTAGTAAAAGAATTTAAAGAGCTTGGTGAAGTTATTCTTAATATTGGTGGGATAATTACAAAAGAAGTTGATTATGAAAATATAGAAATCTTTGCAACTTGTGGGCCTACTGTTATGATGAAAAGCGCTTATGACTTTGCAAAGAATTATAACAAAGAGATGATTGTTTCTCTTGAGAGTAAAATGGCTTGTGGAATGAAAGCTTGTCTTGGCTGTAACATTGAAACGACAAATGGAAATAAAAAAGTTTGTAAAGACGGGCCGGTATTTCTAGGAAGTGAGGTATTTTAAGTGGATAGATTAAAAGTAAAATTTTTAGACAGTGAATTTAAAACACCTCTTGTAATGGCTAGTGGAACTTTTGGGTATGGGGTTGAGTATAAAGATTATGCAAATATTGACACTATCGGTGGAATTAGTAGCAAAGGTCTTACTTTTAAGGCCCAAAAGGGAAACGGTGGAACAAGACTTCACGAGGTAAGTAGTGGGGTGATGAATAGTATAGGGCTAGAAAATCCAGGGGTAGAAGCCTTTATAGAAAATCACTTACCTGATATGAAGAGTACAAAAAGGAAGGTACTTGTAAACTTTGGAGCTCATAGTATTAATGATTTTATTAGTGGGATAAAGCTACTTAATAAAGAAGATATTGACTTTATTGAGCTTAATATATCTTGTCCTAATGTAAAAGAAGGGGGAATGGCCTTTGGGATGTGTGAAAATAGTGCTTTTGAAGTTACAAAGGCTGTAAAGGAAATTAGCAAACATCCTTTAATTGTTAAGCTTTCGCCAAATGCTCCAAGTATTACTGATATCGCAAAAGCAGTAGAAAAAGCAGGAGCAGATAGTATAGCTTTAGTAAATACATTCCTCGGTTTTGCTATAGATATAGAAAAGAAAAAGCCAATTTTTGATAATTTATACGCAGGAGTATCAGGTCCATCTATTAAGCCTATTGCTCTTAGAATGGTGCACCAAGTGGCTAAAGAAGTAAAAATACCTATCCTTGCTTATGGAGGGGTAAGTAATTATAAAGATGTAATTGAATATATTATGGCAGGGGCTAGCCTTGTTGGAATAGGAAGCGCTATCTTTGGAAATCCATGGATTACAAATGAAATAGCAAAAGATTTAATTGAATATATGAAAAGACATAATATATCTAGCTTAGAAGAAATAAAAGGGATTATTTAAGGAGAATAAAATGGAAGTAAAAGAAATATTAAAAGAAACTGGTGCATTTTTAGAAGGACATTTTTTACTGTCTTCAGGTAGGCATTCAAAGGAGTATGTTCAGTGCGGGAAGCTTCTTAGATATCCAGATAAAGCTGAAATTGTTTTAAAGACAGTTTGTGATAAAATAAAAGATTTAGGACTGACTAAAATTTGTGGTCCTGCTATGGGTGGGGTTATTGTCTCTTACGAAGTAGCAAGACAGCTTGGTCTTGAGAGTATTTTTACAGAAAGAATAGACGGGGAGATGGAGCTTAGAAGAGGCTTTAGTGTAGGAAAAGGGGATAAAATTATTATTGCAGAAGATGTTGTAACAACAGGAAAATCTACAATGGAAACTGTGAAAGTTTTAGAGGAGTTTGGAGCAGAGGTTGTTGGAGTTGTTTGTATCGTAGATAGAACTCCAAAAGATTTAAACTTTTCTCTTCCAATATATAGCACAATAAAGCTAGACATTACCTCTTATGAAGAGGGGGAGTGTCCTATGTGTAAGGACAAAAAAATCGACCTTGTAAAACCAGGTAGCAGGGTTAAGTTTTAAAGTAAACTTTAAGAAAAAGATATAAATATTTAAAGGAGAGACTGATGAAAGGATATTTACAACTGGAAAATGGCATGACCTTTGAAGGGGAAATGTTTGGATATATGGAAGAGAATGTGGTTGCTGAGATTGTTTTTAATACCTCTATGACAGGGTATCAAGAAATTATCACAGACCCTTCTTATTATGGACAAGTTGTTGTTTTAACTTATCCCCTAATTGGAAATTATGGGATAAACTTTGATTATGAACAGTCAAAATCAGCAAAAGTTAGTGGTGTTATTGTAAAAGAATATTGCGAAAGTCCAAGTAATTTTAATAATGAAATGACTCTTGGGGCTTATTTAAAAAATGAAAAAATACCGGCTCTTAGTGGGATAGATACGAGAATGCTTACAAAAGTTATTCGAGATAGTGGGGTTATGCGAGGGGTTATTACAAAAAGCAGAATGCCAAAAACTGTTTTAGAAGAAAAAGTATCAATGTTTGATAATTCTATGGCTGTAAAAAATGTTTCCACAAAATCTATTTATAAAATAGAGGGAATTGGAAAACATGTTGTAATTATTGATTATGGAATTAAAAACAATATCCTTGAAATATTTAAAGCAAAGGGTTTTCATATTACAGTTGTTCCTTATGATACAAAAGCAGAAGAAATCCTTTCCTTAAAACCAGATGTATTATTTCTCTCAAATGGTCCTGGGGATCCAAAAGATATGATAGAAAGTGTTTTAGAAGTTAAAAAATGTATAGGCTCTGTTCCTATTTTAGGAATTTGCTTAGGGCATCAAATCGCTTCTCTAGCCCTTGGGGGAGATACGAAAAAGCTAAAGTTTGGACACAGAGGGGGAAATCACCCAGTTAAAAACTTAGAAAATAATAAAGTTTTTATCACAAGCCAAAATCATGGTTATGTAGTAAGTGATTTACCTAAAGGGGTAGAAGTTACTCATATTAACTTAAATGATGAAAGTGTTGAGGGGATGAAATGTAAGAGTAAAAATATTTTTACAGTACAATTTCACCCAGAAGCATGCCCTGGCCCTTATGAAGCGGCTCACATCTTTGATGAATTTATTGAACAAATCATTATGGGAGGAGAAAAAACTCATGCCTAAAAGAGAAGATATTAAAAAGGTTTTAGTTATTGGTTCAGGGCCTATTATTATAGGGCAAGCAGCAGAGTTCGATTATTCAGGAACTCAAGCTTGTCAAGCCTTGCAAGAAGAGGGGATTGAGGTTATTTTAGTCAACTCTAACCCTGCAACTATTATGACAGACAAAGAAACAGCTTATAAAGTTTATATAGAGCCTTTAAATGTAGAAGTTATAGAAAAAATTATTATAAAAGAAAAACCAGATTCTATTATTGCAGGAATGGGTGGACAAACAGGGCTAAATTTAACTTTGGAACTAGATAAAAAAGGGATTTTAGAAAAGCATGGGGTTAAGGTTATTGGAACCAGTGTTGATAGTATTATCAAAGGGGAAGACAGGGACGAATTTAGAAAGTTAATGGAAAAAATAGGTCAGCCTGTTGTAGAAAGTAAGATAGTAAACACCTTAGAAGATGCAAAACTTGTAGCTTTAGAAATAGGTTATCCAGTAGTAGTAAGACCTGCTTACACCCTAGGGGGAACAGGTGGGGGAATTGTAAATAATGAAGAAGAACTAGTGAGTATCGGTAGCAGAGGGCTGGCTCTTTCTATTGCAAATCAAATATTAATAGAAAAATCTATTAAAAACTGGAAAGAAATAGAATACGAGGTAATGAGGGACGCTAATGGAACTTGTATTACTATTTGTAATATGGAAAATGTAGACCCTGTTGGTATTCACACAGGGGATAGTATCGTTGTTGCCCCAAGTCAGACTTTAAGTGATAAAGAATATCAAATGCTTAGAACTGCTTCTATTGAAATTATAAACGCTGTTGGAATAGAGGGGGGTTGTAATGTACAAATTGCCCTACATCCAAATAGTTTAGAATATGCGATTATTGAAATTAATCCTAGAGTAAGTCGTTCTTCTGCTCTTGCTTCTAAAGTAACAGGGTATCCTATTGCAAAAGTATCAGCGAAAATTGCTTTAGGGTATCATTTAGATGAAATTGAAAACTCACTAACTAAAGAAACAAAGGCTTGTTTTGAGCCAGCTCTTGACTATGTTGTTGTAAAAATTCCAAAATGGCCTTTTGATAAGTTTTATAACGCAAAAAGAGATTTAGGAACAAAGATGATGGCAACAGGGGAAGTTATGGCTATGGGTAGAACCTTTGAAGAAGCCTTTTTAAAAGCAGTAAGATCCCTTGAAATTAAACAAGACAATTTATACTTAAAATCTTTAGAGGGTAAATCCATTAAAGAGCTTAGAGAGATGGTATTTAAAGCAGATGATGAAAGGATTTTTGTACTGGCTCAAATGCTTAGAATGGATTATTCAAAAAAACAAGTTAGTAAAATCACAGGAATCGATTTATTCTTTATTGACAAAATCAGTAAAATCGTAGAAAAAGAAGAATATCTAAAAACCTTAAAACCAGAAGATTTAAAACAAGAAGAGTTATTACTTTTAAAGAAATTAGGCTTTAGTGATAGAGGAATTGGGAAATTAATGGGGGTTAGCCCAAATATCATTTGTGAAATGCGTATGATGTGGAACATTAAACCAGTTTATAAAATGGTAGATACTTGTAGTGGGGAGTTTAAGGCTAGTACACCTTATTACTATTCTACTTATGAAAAAGAAGATGAAGTTATCGTTAGTGATAAAAAGAAAGTAATGGTAATAGGTTCTGGGCCTATTAGAATTGGTCAAGGGATTGAGTTTGATTATTCTTCTGTTCACTGTGTTTTCGCCCTTAAGAAAATGGGGTATGAGACAATTGTTGTAAATAATAATCCTGAAACAGTAAGTACAGACTTTAATATTTCAGACAAACTTTATTTTGAGCCTTTAACAGAAGAAGATGTTTTAAATATTTATGAGAAAGAAAAACCAGAGGGAGTAATTTTACAGTTTGGTGGACAAACAGCTATAAAACTAGCAAAGTTTTTAGTAAAGAAAAATATTCCTATTCTTGGAACCAGCCCTGATAGTATAGATAGAGCGGAAGACAGGGAAAAATTTGAACAAATGCTTACAAAGCTTGAGGTTTCTCAGCCTATTGGTAAAGGGATATTTACCTTAGAAGAGGGAAGAGAAATCGCCAAAAAAATTGGATACCCTGTTTTAGTTAGACCTTCTTATGTACTAGGGGGTAAGGGTATGATGATTTGCGAAGATGAAGAAACTTTAGGGAAATATCTTAAAAATGCCCTAAAAGAAGACACAAAAAATCCTATATTAATTGATAAATATTTATATGGGGTAGAGCTTGAAGTGGACGCTATATGTGATGGAAAAGATGTTTTAATCCCTGGAATTATGGAGCATTTAGATAAGGCAGGAGTTCACTCAGGGGATTCAACAACAATTTACCCTCCAATAAATGTAAGTGATAAAATCAAAGAAGATATTTATGATTATACAAAAAAAATAGCCTTAGAGCTAAATGTTAAGGGTATGATTAATATTCAGTTTATCGTTTTTGATGAAAAATTATATGTAATTGAAGTAAATCCAAGGTCAAGTCGAACTGTGCCTTATATTTCAAAAATTACAGGGCTTCCTATTATAGAAATAGCTGTAAAATCTATGTTTGAAGAGGCTATTAGTAAAATGGGGTATGAGAGTGGAATTTATAAAGATAGTAAATATTATGGAATTAAAGTTCCTATTTTCTCTACTGAAAAACTACCAGAAGTAGAGGTAAGTTTAGGCCCTGAAATGAGATCTACAGGGGAAGTTTTAGGGGTTAGCGAAAATTATCATGATGCTTTATATAAAGGATTTATGGCAGCAGGATTTGATTTATCAAAAAGAAAAAGAAAAATATTACTTTCTTTAAATGATAAAGATAAAGTAGCTATAAAAGATAGCATGGAAGAGATGAAAACCCTAGATTATGAATTCTATGCAACCAAAAATACTAAGGACTTCTTAGAGAGTTTTGGAATTAAATCTCATATGGTTAATAAAATTGCAGATAGCAAAGAGGGGAATGACATTTTAAGTGTTATTAGAAGTCATGATATAGATTTAATTATTAACACTGCTAATAAAAGCTCGGATTCTAAAACAGACGGGTTTCAAATTAGAAGGTGTGCTGTTGAGTCAGGGGTAAATGTAATTACTTCTATTGATAGTGCAAAAGCTATTATTGAACTTCTTAGTAAAGATATATCTAAGGAAAAGTTAGATGTTTATGATGTAGCATCTTACTAAAAGTAGAGATTTTATCATAATATAAAAATATATAAAAAATAAACTGCTATTATCTGAATTGATAATGGCAGTTTTACTTTAAGTGTCATAAGGCTTCTTCATTAGCTAAAACTATATAAGTAGTAAATATGGTGCTTTTTATTTATAAAAAGCAAAGCCGAACCTTCCCTTTAGGGAAGCATTGGGCGGCTTAATATTTACGGCAAATATAACAGGCTTTTACCCCGCGTTTTGCCAAAAAAGCGGTAGTTTTCGTTCTTTTGATATCAAAAGAACAATTAGTTTAAGATAAAGAATAATTTTTTATATAAAAAAATAAAAAAATAAAAAATTAACAAAGCCTAAGGATAACTTTATATTTTGTAAAAATATAGCTTTTATATGATATAATGATTTTATATTATATTTTAGTAGGTGGATAAAAAAATGATTATTTTAAATATAGCAATTATAGTTTTTGTTATTATGGAAAGTGCAAATGTGTGTATATTATATTTTGCACCAGACTCAAAGCTTGGTAATGGAGTAGCAGTTTTTAACTATTGGTTTGAAGCAAAAGAGGAAGAGAAAAATGAGCTTTTTGCTAAATATATGGTAAACTGGGTGGCTGGAACAAAGCTTATTTTTATAGTTTTACTTCTTGTAATTTTATTTACAGGTTCAGAAATTACTAAAGTTATGGCAGTTCTTGTTATGATACTCTCTATTTCAACTTATTATTTTAGACTTGATAAGATTATAAAAAAACTGGACAAAATGGAACAAATCACTCCAAAAGGGTATTCAAAAGCTCTTTTTTATATGATAACAGGGTTTTTATTAATGTTTTCATTATCCCTTGTGTTTTATGCTTTCTTTAGGTAATTGGTTTAGGAAATTATGGGCTTATAAATAAAGTTTAATTAAAAGATTTTTACATAAAAAAAGACACTGTTTTTAATAGGAGTATACTGATAAAGAAACTTTATAATCTAAAAGAAAAAGGAATGGTGTAAGCCATTCCTTTTATTTATATATAATCTTTTCTTTATAAAAAAATAATTGTTCTTTTGATATCAAAAGAACGAAAACTACCCCTTTTTTGGCAAAACGGGGG
>CAYJAA010000013.1:0-5943 GCA_964368185.1 uncultured Lachnospiraceae bacterium
AAAAGATTATATATAAATAAAAGGAATGGCTGTTGGCATTCCCTTTTCTTTTAGATTATGAAGTTTCTTTATTAGTATCTGTATATATGAGTATATCTTTTTTTGCTTTAAATCTATACTATATTTTTTTTCTTAATAACCATACATGTTCCCATGATTGACACTATAGCTATAGCTATCATTCCATACAGGTTTGAGCTGTCACCTGTTTTTGGTGATGTGTCTGGTACTGTCACTGTCTCTGGTGTTCCCTCTACTACAGTAAAGGTACCTATAACTGTTCCATAATCAAGGGTTGCTATTTCTATAGAGTATGTTCCTACTTCTAGGTCAGCTGTGTACTGTCCTAATAGGGTTGTTATTGTGCTTCCAGGAGTATATGTAACTTTATCTGCTGGTACTTCTACTCCATCTACTTTAGTAGTTATCCCCATGCCATCTGCGTAAGGCATTGTTGCTTTAATAGTTAAAGTTTCACCTTGCTTAATAGTTTGTCTATCTCCTGACATTATTTGTGGAATAGTCACTAAGTATGGGAATCCATTGTTAAAATCAGAGTCTATTCCGTAAGGTTGGATGGCTGAACTGCTCCCATTTAAAGTGTTTTTAAAATCCACCTTATTCATTTGTTCTAGTGAGGCTCCAGATACACTTCCAGCATATCCACTTCCATTAACCCCATATCCTGTTAAAGTATTTGCATTGTTTCCGTAGCTATTGGTTATGCTAGCAGAGACAAGCTGCCAGTCTCCATATAATCCGCCTGTATTATTAGTTCCCGTAACAGCTCCTGTGGCGTAGCAGTTTGCTATTGTTCCATTTGTCATAGAACCAACTAGTCCTCCTATCCCATTTTTTCCTGCAACAGCACCGGTAGCATAGCTATTTCTTATTATTCCCTGTTGTCCATTACCAACTAGTCCTCCTATGTTATCCGGGTTATCCAATACTCCAGTAACATCACCAGTGGCAAAGCTGTTTTCTATTGTGGCATATGCCCCAAGTCCTACTAGTCCTCCACCGTTATTATCACCTATCTCAACTGTTACAGAAGAAGAAGAATTTTCGATTTTACTCACACTTCCATTCCCCACTAGGCCTCCTATATCAGAGGAATTATTGCTAGGTCCACTTATCACCCCAGAAGTGTGGCAGTTGATTATAAATGCCTTCCTTCCTGTCGCATCACCTAAGTAACCAACCAAACCTCCTACACTGCTATAACCTACCACATCTACATTTAATACTGATATGTTTTTTAGCGTTGCACCATTGTCAGGGTAATAACCAGCACTAGTATCAGCTGCTTTTCCAAACAGTCCTATATATTTGGCAGCCGGCTTATTAATTTTCATATTACTTACTGAATGGTTGCCCCCATCAAAAGTTCCAAGGAAAGGATTGGCATCTGTCCCTATAGGTGTCCACTCAATACTTGCAAGGTTTAAGTTATTTGTAAGGGTTATTATGTCTCCTGCAAATGTGTCTGTTCCCCCATTTACTATCTGAGCCAGTCCTGCAAGCTCCTTTGCTGTATTAATGGTAAAACTAGCTTCACTTGCGCTGTACCAACTTGTGTCTGCACTTCCATCCCATGTGTCTGTTCCTGATGCAGCAAAGACTGTTAGTGGTACCATTGTAATCAGTAACATTGTTAGTGTTACTAAGCTTATGACTTTTTTCATATAAAATTTCTCCTTTTGCATTTTCCTAAAGTTATATTTTCTTTAATATAATTTTATTTTATTAATTATTCATTATATCATATTATACGAGAATTTTCCAACAATTCAGCATTGGAATATTGTAAATTTTTTTTTCAAATAAATTAAAAAATATTTGCTTTTGATTATTACTTGTGATATAATAATCGTTGCGGTTATATAGAAAATAAACGAGCGATGCAATATATTATAGTGTAGGAGGAAAATAAAATGCCAAAAAAATGTTATGTATGCGATAAAAGTGTTATTGCAGGAAACCAAGTAAGTCATTCAAACAGACATACAAAAAGAACTTGGAAACCAAACTTAAAAAAAGTTAGAATTCAAGAGGGTTCTACAATTAAAACAGAGCATGTTTGTACAAGATGCCTTCGTTCAGGCAAAGTTCAAAGAGCAGTTTAATAATTCCTTCCTAGGTAGTATTTTAAAATTAAAAGAGTAGAAATTTCTGCTCTTTTTATTTTTATTAAGGTTTAAGGGATTATAAGTTTTTTAATTTTTGTTATACTATTGACAAAAAAGTATGATTAATTATATAATATTGTTTTAAGTTAAGAATATATTGGAGGTGAAATTTATGGAATATACAATGATAAGTCCACCAATTAAAGAATTATTGGACAAAGTAGAAAATAAGTATATTTTGTCTACATTAGCAGCAAAAAGAGCTAGAGAGCTTTGTAATGATAACGAAAGTTTACTTGAAGAAGAATTTGTAAATATTGTAACAACTGCAGTAGTTGAAATTGCAAATGACAAAATTGGTTATATTGATCCAGAACAAGAAGTTAAGAAAAAGCAAATGCGAGTAAACTTAAACGATAAATTATAACATATGATAGTTAGTGTATTTATTGATAACATAAGTATCGCAGGAGACAAAATTTACGATTATTTAGTTGAAGATAATTTAGCAGAAGATATAGAAATAGGCAAGAGGGTTCTTGTCTATTTTGGTGTGTCAAAATATCCTATTTCTGCACTGATTGTAGAAATAAAAGAAGAAAGTGAATATAAAAAAGGTCTTAAAAAAATTATTAGTATTCTTGATAAAAAACCTATTATTCCCTTTTATTTAATAGAGGTTGTGAAGTATATGAGGGATCAGTATTTTTGCACTTATAATGAGGCTTTAAAGTCTGTAATCCCTTCTCTTGAGAAGGTTAAAAAAATAGAACATTACTCTATGGTAGGTGAGTATTTACAAGTAGAAAAACATAGAGATATTTTAGATATTATAAAAAGCCGAAATGGTAAGGCAACTGCTGATTATATATCAAAAAAACTTAATATTCAAAAGGTAGATTTGTTAAAAATACTAAAAAAATTAGACAAAGAAGAAATAATTTCTCTGCAGGTTGAATTTAAGGTAAAAGAAGATAAAATAAAGATGCTATCCATTTCTAAAGATATGGATAGGGAAGAAATTTTAGGTAAAATAAGAAAAAATGCTTTAAAGCAGTTAAATGTTATTGAGTATTTATCTAAAAATAAAGAAGAAGAATATTTCACGCTACTAAAGGAAGCGGATTGTGATAAAAGTACAGTCGACCGTTTACAAGCTTTAGGTTTCATTAATGTTTTTTATAAGAGTAAGGAACTTTTTGATTATGAGGATATAAAATCAGAGAAAAAAAATATACTTTTAAATAAAGAACAAAAAGAGGCAGTGAATACATATATAAATACATATGAAAAAAACAAAAAATTTCTTTTATTTGGGGTTACTGGAAGCGGAAAAACAGAAGTTTATAAAGAAATGTTTAAGGATATGATAAAAAAAGGAAAGCAGTGCTTATTTTTAGTTCCTGAAATTTCTCTAACGCCTCAAATGATGAAAAATATATATAGTGAATTTGGTGGAGAAGTTGCAATAATGCATTCAAAGCTTACTCCAGCAAAGAGAATAGAGCAGTGGAACATGGTAAGAAGTGGCAGGGCAAAAGTAGTTTTAGGGGCTAGAAGTGCAATTTTTATGCCCTTTAAAGACTTAGGGCTAATTGTCATTGATGAAGAACATGAAAACAGCTATAAATCAAGTTCTACCCCTAGATATGAAACGGTAAATTTAGCAAATTATATTAGTGATTTAACAGGTTGTAATTTAGTTCTTGGAAGTGCAACACCTAGTGTGGAGAGTTATTACAAAAGTAAAAAAGGTGTTTATACTCTCCTTAAAATAGCAAATAGAGCAAATGGAAAAGACTTCCCTCCTTGTCATATAGTAGATATGAGTTATGAAATTAGGAATGGAAACAAGAAGCCTTTGAGCAGAAAGCTTCAAGAGGAAGTAAAAAAGCGCCTTGATAAAAAAGAGCAAGTTATTTTATTTATTAATAGAAGAGGGCATTCTACTTATGTTTTTTGTAGAAGTTGTGGATATATCGAAAAATGCCCCAATTGTGATGTTAGCTTAACTTATCACAAAGGGTATCACAAAATCTCTTGTCATTACTGTGGATATTCTAAAATTCCTGAAAAAATTTGTCCAGAGTGTAGTAGCGATAAAATAAAGTTTTTAGGGACTGGAACAGAAAAAATAGAAGTTTTAGTAAAGGAGTTATTCCCTGAGGCAAGAGTTCTTAGAATGGACTATGACACCACTAGAAACAAAGGATCTTTAGAGAAGATATTAGAAGATTTTTCTAAGGAAAGGGCAGATATTTTAATTGGAACTCAAATGGTGGTAAAAGGTCTTGATTTTCAAAATGTAACTTTAGTTGGGATTCTTCTTGCAGATTCTTCCCTAAATTTCCCAGACATTAACTCCCCTCAGCGTACTTTTCAGCTTTGTACACAAGCAGCAGGAAGAGCAGGAAGGGCAAGTAAAGAAGGGGCTGTAATCATGCAAACTTATGAGGTGAAAAATAAAACTTTAGTGTATTCCTCTATTTATGATTATGAAAGTTTTTATGCCTATGATATTCAGTATCGTTATTATAAAAACTATCCTCCTTTTAGTGAAATAATGGGAATTTTTACGGCCTATGAAGAAGAAGAGGTCGCTAAAAAAGATGGGTATTATATTCATAAAAAAATCGAAAATATAATTAAAGAAAATAATATAAATGATAAAGATGTAATGCTTTATGCACCAACTGGGGCATTTATACAAAAATTAAAAAATAAATACATTATTCATGTACTTATAAGGTATAATGTAGATAGTAAAATAAAAAAAATATTAAGGGAAGAATTTAGTAGTATAAAAACCGAAGTAAAATCTAGTGTTTTTGTTGAAATTAATCCAGTAACATTATTATAGGAGAAGATATGGCTATTAGAAATATTAGAACTAGTGAAGATGAAATTTTAAGAAAAGTAAGTAAACCAGTTAAAGAAATAACACCAAGAATACTTCAGCTTATTGAAGATATGATAGAAACAATGGAGTATGCAAATGGGGTTGGTCTTGCGGCAGTGCAAGTAGGGGTTTTAAGAAGGGTTGTTGTAATAGATGTAGGGCAGGGTCCTTTTGTTTTAATTAACCCTAAAGTGGTTGAAAAAAGCAGTGAAGAAGTAATCGAAAACGAGGCCTGTTTAAGTGTTATAGATTATGCGGCTTATGTTTCTAGACCAACTTATATTAAAGTTAAAGCTTTAGACGAAAATGGAAAAGAAGTAGAAGTAGAAGGCAGAGGGCTTCTTGCTAAGGCGTTATGTCATGAGCTTGATCATTTAGATGGAATTCTTTACATTGATAAGGAATTAAAGCTTACTGAAGAAGAAATCGAAGAAATAGAAAATAAAAATTCTAATTCATAAAAAGGAGCTAAGACATGAATATTATTTATATGGGGACACCAGAATTTGCTGTATCTCCCTTACAGGCTCTTATTGATAGTGGACACAACATTTCTTTAGTGGTTACAAAACCAGACAAAGTAAACGCTAGGGGAAATAAAATTAATTATTCTCCTGTAAAGAAGTTAGCAATAGAAAAAAATATAGAAATATATCAACCTAAAAATGTTAGTGATGAAGAAAGTTATGAGTATTTAAAAGAAAAAAATCCAGACATTATAATAGTTTGCGCATTTGGACAAATACTAAAAGAAAATATATTAAACTTTCCTAAATACGGTTGCATCAATATACACGCTTCCTTACTACCTGAATATAGGGGAGCCGCTCCTATACATAGAGCAATTATAGAGGGTAGAGAAAAAAGCGGAATAACTATTATGTATATGGAAAAGGGTCTAGATACAGGGGATAT
>CAYJAA010000013.1:5953-26668 GCA_964368185.1 uncultured Lachnospiraceae bacterium
TTAAAAGAGGAAGTCATTATTGATGAAAATATGTCTTGTGGGCAGTTACATGATAAACTAAGTATTGTAGGGGGTAAGCTTATTGTTAAAGGGGTTGAAGCTCTTTTAAAGGGAGAAATTACACCTAAAAAACAAGATGATAATAAGTCAACCTATGCGAATAAGATTGAAAAAGAAGATACTCATATTAATTTTAGAGATACTTCAAAAAATGTTCACAATTTAATAAGGGGTCTTAACCCTTTTCCAGGGGGGTATGCCTTATTAGATGAGAAAATCATTAAAATTTACAAAAGTAAGATAATTAATGATAAAATATATGAAAATCCAGGATGTGTTGTTGATTTTTGTAAAAAAGATGGTTTAATTGTTGCAACAAAGGACGGAAGTGTTGGAATTGTAGAATTAAAACCACAAGGGAAAAAAATAATGAGTGCAGTGGATTTTTATAATGGAAATAAAGATATTATTGGTAAAAACTTAAAATAAAGGAGAAATAAATATGCCATTTTTTTATTACGACCCAACTATGATAATTTTAATACCAGCTTTACTTCTTGCTAGTTATGCTAGTCTTAAAGTAAATCTAACTTATAAAAAGTATGCAAAGGTAGCAAGTAAATCAGGTTATACTGGACAAGAGGTTGCTAGAAAAATTCTAGATATGAACGGACTTGGAAATGTAGAAATAGGAAGGGTAAGTGGAAATTTATCAGATCATTACGATCCAAGATCAAAAAAAATAAACTTATCTACTGATGTATATGATAGCGCTTCTATTGCTGCTATTTCTGTTGCTGCTCATGAGTGTGGTCATGCTATTCAAGATGCAAAAGGATATGCACCTTTAAAAATTAGACATTTAATTTATCCTTTGGCTTCTTTTGGTTCTAACATAGGATTTATCCTTATTTTAGCAGGTATTTTCCTTGGGGCTATTGGTTGGGCTCAAATAGGTGTAGTATTATTTTCTGCAACAGTTGCTTTTCAGCTTGTTACACTTCCAGTAGAATTTAATGCCTCTAGTAGAGCTTTAGATATTTTACAAGACACAGGTATGGCGGTAGGTCCTGATATAAAAGGTTCTAAAAAAATGTTATCAGCAGCGGCTTTTACTTATGTAGCAAGTGCGTTAGTTGCTATATTACAACTTGTTAGACTTATCATGATTGTAGGTCTTGGTAATAACGACTAAATTTAACATTATTATAAAGTAATGAAGTATTAATAAACCTACGCTCTCCCTGTCTTAAGGCTAAGATGGGGAGAGTCTTAGCGTTAAATGTTAATTATTGTATAAATGTTTTTACAAAATCAAATAATATCCCGTGAAAAAAATAGTAAAAAGGGGTAAGTCATAAATTAAGGAGAAAGATAAAAGATGAATAATAGAAAAATTAAAGCTGCTCCAGCTAGGGTTGTAGCTTATAAAGTATTAAATGATGTTTTAATAAATAATGCTTATAGTAATATATCTTTAGCAAAACACCTTAATGCTTCTCTTAAAAATGAAGCAGACAGACGCCTTGCAAGTAATATTGTTTATGGGGTAATAAAAAAGAAAAATAAGCTTGAATATATTATAACAAAGGTTTCTAATACTGAGCTTGACAAGATAGACCCTAGGGTAAAAATCACTTTACTAATTGGGATATATCAAGGGATGTATTTAACAAAAGTCCCTGAATATGCTTATGTAAATGACAGCGTTAATCTTGTAAAGATGTTTGTTTCTATGAAGCCGGCTTCCTTTGTAAATGGGATACTTAGAAATTTTCTAAAAAGAAAAGTAGAATTTAGAGATCTTTGTTTTGAAGATTATTATGAGAGAATGTATTATGAGTATGGCTTTAGTAAAGATATTATTAATATGTTAGAAAAGTCTTATACAAAAGAAAAAATAGAATCCTTTGGGGAATATAGTACCCTTCCTCCAAATGTTACAATTAGAATAAATAATTTAAAATCTAATATAGAAAATGTAAAAGATTTTTTAAGTAGTGAAAATATTTCATATGAAGAAAATACTATAAAGGATAGTTTAACGATAAAGTCTCATGTAAATGTAGCCTCCTTAAAAGGCTTTAAAGATGGGCTTTTTGCAGTTCAAGATCCTAGTACAATGCTAGTAGGTTTTTCTCTAGACTTAGAGGAAAATATGGAGGTTTTAGATATGTGTAGTGCCCCTGGGGGCAAAGCTTTACACGCTAGTGACCTTATGAATAACACAGGAAAAATCACAGCTTTTGATATATATCAAAAGAAGCTGGATTTAATTCGTTTTAATAAAAAAGTTTTAGGGGCTGAAAATATTTGGACAGAAAAAAAAGATGCTACTATTTTTGATGAGAGTTTAGTTGGTAAGTTTGATAGAGTAATATGTGATGTTCCTTGTTCTGGACTTGGTGTAATTAGGAGAAAGCCTGAAATTATACATAAAGTTAATAGAGATGGGATTAATGATTTAATTAAGATTCAAAAGAAAATACTAAGTAATGGACTTTCTTATCTTAAAAAAGGTGGGGTGTTGATTTATTCTACTTGTAGTATTAATTATTTAGAAAATGAAGATATTGTCAGTTCAGTTTTAAGTGATCACAAAGACATTAAGTATGATAAAATAAAATTACCTTTTGATTTCCCAGTAGAGGATTTTAAAATCAATGTAGATGACTTTTCTTTAGGATATGATGGTTTTTTTGTTTGTAAGGTGGTAAAAAATTAGGGGGAAGCTATGAATAATTTATATGGTATGAATTTAGAAGAAATTAAAGAGATTGTTATGAAATATAAACAACCTTCTTTTAGGGCTGGGCAAATTTTCAAATGGCTTTATACTCCTGTATTTTCAATAGAAGAGATGAGCAATTTATCTAAAGAATTTAGAGCAGACTTGTCTAAGGATTATAAACTAGAACATCTTTGTCACATTAAAACTTTTACTGAGAAGAAAACTTCTACTTATAAATTTTTATTTAATACTCATGATGATATTATAATAGAAAGTGTTTTACTAAAATATGATACAGGAAATAGTGTGTGTATTTCTACTCAAGCAGGGTGTAAGATGGGCTGTGTTTTCTGTAAATCAGGAGAAGATGGTTTTATAAGAGATTTAACTGCTGGGGAGATGCTTTCTCAAATTCAAATGATTTCTAAGCTAGAAGATGTAAAGGTGTCTAATGTGGTTTTAATGGGTTGCGGGGAACCTCTTGATAATTATGATAATGTTTTGAAATTTATTAAAATTGCGGTGGATAAAGATGGGTTATTTTTATCAAAACGAAGTATTACTTTATCTACTTGTGGAATAGTAGACAAAATATATGATCTGGCAAATGAGGGAGTTGATATAAACTTGTCTGTTAGCCTCCACTCTCCATCTTCAAGGGATAGGGCTAGTATTATGCCAATAGAAAAAACAAATCCAGTTTTTGAAGTTATTAAGGCTTGTAAGTATTATAGAGAAAAAACAAAAAGAAGAATTACTTTTGAATATTGTTTAATTGAAAATAAGAACGATAGGCAAGAGGATATAGAGGGTATTTCTCAGATACTGAAAAATACAGACAGCCTTATTAATATTATTGGAGTTAATGATAATAAGACAAAATATAATCAAGATTATATTATAAAATTCACAGAAAAATTGAAAAATTTAGGTATAAATGTTACAATAAGGAGAAAGCTGGGTAGTAGTATCAACGCAGCTTGTGGTCAACTTAAAAGTTCTTATAATCATAAGGGGGATAAGTAGATGAAGATAACAGCCATAACTAATCGTGGAAAACTTAGGCAAATTAATCAAGACAGGTATTTAGTTTACAGTGATACTGAAAATGATTTTTTTGCTGTTGTGGTTGCAGACGGGCTTGGAGGACATAATGCTGGTGAAGTCGCCAGTAGAATTTCAACAGAAGTTTTAGATAAATTTTTTCAAGATAATAAAAAACCACTAAAAGATATAAAAGCTTCTCTTAAGAGTGAAATTCATTATATTAACGACCAAATTAAAGCCTTAGCAGCAATGGATGAAGAGAAAAAAGGGATGGGAACTACCCTTACACTTTGCGCTATTCAAGGCAAGGAGGCCTATGTTCTTCACATCGGAGATACTAGAGCTTACAAGATTAAAGGTAGTAGTATAAGGCAAATCACAGTGGATCATTCTTTGGTAAATCATATGGTAAGCGAAGGACAGATTACTAGCGAAGAGGCAATAAATCACCCAAATCGAAATGTGATAACAAATGCCCTTGGTACAAAAGAGAGATTTTTTATAGATTCCTATAACGAAGAAATAAATGATGATGAAATAATACTACTTTGTTCAGATGGATTAAATGAACATGTAAGGGATGAAGAAATCCTTGAAATTATTAATGAAAATACAATGGAAGAAGCAAAAGAGCTACTTATAAAAAAAGCAAATGATAATGGTGGAAGTGACAACATTACCATCGTATTACTTTCTAAGGGGGTAAATTAAATTATGATTGGAAAAATTTTAAATAACAGATATGAAATTTTAGAGCTTGTTGGACAAGGTGGAATGGCTAGTGTTTATTTAGGAATAGATAAAACCTTAAATAGAAATGTTGCAATTAAAGTTTTAAAAAGTGAATTTGTTGAGAATGAACAATTTTTAAAAAAATTTGAAAGAGAAGCTCAAGCTGCGGCTAAGCTTTCTCACCCACATATCGTTAGTGTTTATGATACAGGAAACGAAGATGATATTTATTATATTATTATGGAATATGTTGATGGAAAAACACTAAAAGATTATATTGTAACAAAAGGCAAACTTAGTTATAAAGAAAGTATTAATTATACCTTAGGGATTGCCTCAGCGCTAATGTTAGCTCATAAAAATAATATTATTCACAGAGATGTGAAACCTCATAATATATTACTTACTAAGGCTAAGAGAATGCCAAAAGTTGCAGACTTTGGTATTGCAAGAGGGATTACGTCTACTACGGTTACTATGACAGATGAAACAATGGGAAGTGTACATTATATTTCTCCAGAGCAAGCCAGAGGTGGCTTTTTAGACGAGCGTTCAGATTTATATTCTCTTGGTATTTTAATGTATGAGATGATAAGTGGCACCCTTCCTTTTGATTCAGACTCTCCTGTGGCTGTAGCACTTAAGCAAATTCAAGAAGATGTTCCCCCACTTGAGAGTATAGATGAAAATATGCCAAAAGGGATTAGTACTGTAGTTAAAAATCTAACGAATAAATCTCCTAGACATAGATATCAAAATGCTCAATCTTTAATACAAGACTTAAAAGCTTTAAGGGAAGATTTAGATGTGGAAATTGTCGACTTTATGGAGCAAGAGGAAAATAATAAAACAAATGGAGAAGGGGCTGTTTCAAATATAGGATATATTGAAAGAAAGCCAAGAAAAGCTGAAGATGAAAAGCCAGAAAAAGAAGATAGTAACTTAGAGGGTGAAAAGAAGAAATTTAAGTTAAAAACCCCACATATTATAGGTATCTCTGTGGCGGCACTTCTTTTAATTATAGGTATAGTTTGGGGCTCAATGTTCTTATTTGCAAAAGATGTAGTTGTTCCTGATGTAGTGGGAATGAATATTGATGAGGCGATAGCTGAGTTTGAAGAGGCTGATGTTAAATATTCTATTGTAGCTGAAGAAAATAGCTTAGAGGTAGAAAAGGATAATATTATCTCTCAAGATATTCAAGCTGGACAGACAATTAAATCTATTACCAAAGTTGGAATTGTAGTGTCTTTAGGGCCTAAGGAAACAACTATGCCAGATGTTTTAGGTTTGTATGAAGAAGAAGCTGTTACAAAACTTGAAAACGAAGGTTTTGTAGTTAAAGAAGTAGTAAAAGAATTCCAAGAAGATAAAGAAAAAGATAAAGTATATATGCAAAACCCTAGTAGTGGTGTTGCTGTATTAGAAGGAAGTGAAGTTACGATATATATCAGTAAGGGAGAAGATAGCATAGTTATGGAATCTCTTGTTGGTAAAAGCTTAAATCAAGCAAAAGAAGCACTGACAGCTCTTGGATTAAGTGTAGGGAGTGTGGAATATGTTGTAAGTGAGCAGTATGATAAAGATATAGTTATAAGTCACTCTCCAAAGGAGTATGAAAAAGTTAAAACAGAAGGTAGCGTTGACTTAGTTGTAAGTAAAGGAAAGCTTGTAAGTAAATCCGTAACCATTAACTTAGGGGACTACATTAGTAGCAGTGGGGAAGAGGTAACTGTTAAGGTTGAGCTTATAGATTCTGATAATAATGTTACCACTGCTTATAGTAACAACTTAAATGACAACGAGATATTTACTGTAACCCTTAAAGGATATGGGGTTGCTCATAATAGAGTTATCGTAAATGGTAGGGAGTTTTGTCCTGTAACCATTACATTTTAGAGGAAGCTTTATGTTTGAAGGAATTATTACAAAGGGAGTAGGCAGTTTTTATACTGTCTACTCCTTTGACGAAAATAGATACTATACCTTAAGGGCAAGGGGAGTGTTTAGAAAAGAAAAAATCACTCCAACGGTTGGGGATAGAGTATCTTTTACTTTAGAAGATGATGAAAATGGAGTTATGGAAAAAATCCATGATAGAAAAAATATTTTAATTAGACCTAGTGTATCTAATGTGTCTAATATCATTATTGTAGCTTCTATTAAAGACCCAGACATTAAATTTTCGCTACTAGATAAGATGATTATTAATTCAAGTATTAAAGATGTCAATATTATTGTGTGTTTTAATAAAGCTGATTTAAGTAGTGAAGAAGAGATGAAAAAAATAGAAAAAATATATGAAAACACTAAAATAAAAATGGTTTTTACAAGTGCTGAAGAAAAAAAAGGGATAGAGGAGTTAAGAAGCATTTTAAAAGGAAAAGTTAGTGTTTTTATGGGGGTTTCTGGAGCTGGAAAATCTTCTTTATTAAATGAATTATTTCCAAACACCAATGCAAAGACTAGTGAAGTAAGTAGAAAAATCAAACGAGGTAGACACACCACAAGACATAGCGAGTTATTTATGTATGAAAAAGGAGTGTTTATTGCAGACACCCCAGGGTTTTCTTCTCTAGAAATCTTTGATATTTTATCTCAAGATTTGTGGCATTACTATGATGAATTTTTTACTTATAATAGTTGTAAATTTAACAGTTGTATTCATATTAATGAGCCTGGGTGTGGAATAAAAAAAGCCGTTGAAGAAGGCCTTATAAGTGAAGAGCGATATGAAAATTATAAATATATTTTTAAAGAAATAGAAGATAAAGAAAAGAGAATGTATTTTTGAGATATGTAATAGTTTGTGGGGGAGAGGTTTATGAGGATGGATGGATTAAAGATAAAATAAAAGAGTATAAAAATTCTTTCATAATAGGTGTTGATAGTGGTGCTTCTCATCTTAGAAGGATAAATGTTATTCCTGACTTAATAATTGGGGATTTAGATTCTATAAAAGAAGAGGATAGGGAATATTTTGAAGAAAACACAAAGATTATAAGGCTAAACCCAATTAAAGATGATACAGATACAAAGTCAGCTATTCAGTATGCTATAAAAAATAATGCTAGTGAGATTATTTTACTGTGTGGAGTAGGTTCTAGGATGGATCATAGTTATGGGAATATTCTTCTTCTTAGAAAGATTTTAAAAAGTAATATTCCTGCCAGAATTATAAATGAGGAAAATGAAATATTTTTAAAAGATAAATCTTTTTTTATTGATAGTCAAAAAGGAAACACGATTTCCTTCTTTGCTTTTTTAAAAGAAGTTAAATGTCTAACATTAAAAGGCTTTTTTTATCCTTTAAATAATTATAATATGACTTTAGAAGATAGCCTTGGAATTAGTAATGTAGTTATAGAAAATAGGGCTGAGGTTGTTTTTGAAAGTGGAATTATCCTTGGAATAATATCTAGGGATAAAATTATATAAGAAAAAAGAAAGAGTGTTTATATGAAAAATATTCTTTCTTATTTTTTTATATAAAACAAAGAAAATAAGGGGTTAAAAGAATAAATTATATTTATAATATGTATTGACAAAGTTTACAGTATATGTTACTATTGTAATGTGGTGTTACATATATCACATTTAAGATGTAACAATGGAGGTTGTTAAAATGAAAAATTTTTATGAATCAAAGGATTTTAACTGGGAAGGTATTGACAAAGTAGAATATAAAAACGCAAATATCTCAGGACCTATTACATTTAATGCAACAGATAGACAAACATTAGTGGGAGACGGACAAAACACTGCTTTTCACGCAAGATATTTTGAATGTGACAAAGGTGGATATTCTTCACTAGAAAAACATGAGCATGTACATGTTGTTATTGTAGGTAGAGGAGAGGGACAAATTATTATAGAAGATGAAGTACATGATGTAAAGCCAATGGATTTAGTTGTAATTCCATCTTGGGCAAAACATCAACTAGTTAATGTAGGAGATGAGCCATTTGGATTTTTCTGTATGGTAGATGCTGACAGAGATAGATTCCAAACATTAACAAAAGAAGAAATTGATGATATGTGCAAAAATGAAAAAGTAAAAAAAGCACTAAAAATAAATGAAAAATACTTTGGTTAGGAGTTTATAATATGAAAGATGTGACTTTTAAGTTAACGGCAAAATCTACAGGGAAAACTCAAACAGTTGTAAAAACGAAAGATTTTGAGTTTATCGTAGATGAGCCACAATCTATGGGTGGACAAAATATGGGACCAAGTCCTGTTGAGTATGTTCTTGGGGCATTATCAGGGTGCTTAAATGTAGTAAGCTATATTGTGGCAGCAGAAATGGGTATTACAATAAATTCACTTTCCTTTGAACTAGAAGGAGATTTAAATTCAGCAAAACTATTTGGAAGAAGTGATGAGCAAAGAGCTGGATATAAAGAAATAAGAGTAAAAATTATTGCAGATGTTGATTGTGATGCGGCTACAAAACTTCAGTGGATTACTGCTGTAAAAGCAAGATGTCCTGTAAGTGATAACATCTCAAATGAGACTCCTGTAAGAATTAAAATCGTATAATTTAAATATAAATAAAAAAAGAGAGTCTATACGGCTACTAGCAAAGAAACAAACTGTCACTACCTAAATTGGTAGTGGCAGTTTTCCTTTAACTCCATAATGCCACTTTATTAATAATTGTATATAAGTAGTAAATATGGTGCTTTTTATTTTATAAAAAGCAAAGCCGACCGTTTCCCTTAGGGAACTTTGGTCGGACTTAATATTTACGGAAAATATAACAGGCTTTTACCCCGCGTTTTGTCAAAAAAGCGGTAGTTTTGGTTCTTTTGATATCAAAAGAACAATTATTTAATTATAAAGAGAAAGATTATATATAAACAAAAGGAATGGCAAAAGCCATTCCTTTTTCTTTTTTTTATTTACCATTTATATCTTCACTTTTACCACTTATATAAATTATATAGTAAAAAAAATATAGATATGTATAATATAAAATATAGATATGTATAATATAAAATATAGGGATAAGGAGGATATTTATGGATATAGAAATAAAAATAGATAGTGAATTTATAAATCCTAAAGTTATTATTGTAACCAAAGAAGTGGATGAAAAAGTAAATGATATTATAAGTAAATTAAAAGAAGAAGACATTAAAGATATCGTTGGTTATAAAGATAAAAAAGCAACTATTATAAATTATAAAGATGTTATTAGAATTTATAGTGAAAATCAAAATGTATTTTTACAAACAAAGGAAAATATATTTAAAGTTAAAGGTAGGTTATACCATTATGAAAACTCTTTAAGTCAAAAAAAATTCGTGAGAATATCAAATTGTGAAATTATTAATATTGATAAAGTAAATAATTTTGATTTAAGTATCTCTCAGGTGATAACAGTTAATTTAGAAAATGGTGTTAGTACATATGTGTCTAGAAGATATATAAAAAAAATAAAAAACATTCTTAATATATAAAGGAGTAATAGAAAATGAAAAAGAAAGTGTTATGTAGAGGCGGTTTAGGTTTTTTTATGGGCGTTAGTGTTTCTTGCACCATTAGTATAATAATATCTATAATAATAGGTGGCGGAGAGATGTATTTTGTTGTTCCTTATTTGATTGGGGACTTTGGTAGTGAAGTAGGGGCAGTATTATTTCAGTATTTTTTAAGTGGATTTCTCGGAAGCGTTTTTGCCATGGTTGGTTTAGTTTTTGAAGCCGAAAATTTTAGTTTATTAAAACAAACAAGTATTCATTTTATAATTAGTGTAATTTCTATTGTATTTGTTTCTTATAATCTATATTGGATGGAACGTAGCTTTGCTGGAGTTTTTAGCTATTTACTAATATTTATATTAATATATATAGCTATATGGACATTTCAATATATCCTTCAAAAAAGAAATCTTGAGATTATTAACAAAGAGCTATTAAAAAACAAAGGTGTGTAAGTCAATAATATTTTACAAAAGTTAAAATATTATTAACTTTATAATATAAAAGAAAAAGGAATGGTGAGAACCATTCCTTTTTCTTTTATATAATCTTTTCTTTTATAATAAAATAATTCTTCTTTTCACATCAAAAGAAGGTGGGCTACCCCTTTTTTGGCAAAACGGGGGTAAAAGCCTGTTATATTTACTACTTATGCTCCCATTAATAATAAAGAACAGCTATGATATTTTATGTTTTTATGAGTAATCGAATTTATATCTTAAATATTTTTTTAAGCCAAAGAAAGGAATATAACCTCTAAAAAGTAAAGCTGTTTATTTTATTTATCATAAAGATTTCTTAAAGTTTCAATTTCTTTTTTATAACCCTCTTTTTCATTTGGGGTTTCAAGGAAAAATGGCAAATCTTTTAAAGATTTATGATTTATGAAATTAACTAAAGGTTTAAGGCCTATAAAACCCTCACCAATTTTTGCATGGATATCTTTTCTTGTATCAAAGTCGTTTTTGCTGTCATTTAAGTGGACAGCTTTTAACTTTTCCATCCCAACTAGCTTATCAAATTCTTCTAAAACTCCCTCTAGATTATTAACAATATCATACCCAGCAGAAAAAAGGTGGCAAGTATCAAAGCAAACCCCTATTTTTTCTTTCAGTGTAACATTATCAATAATATATTTAAGCTCAGCAAAAGTTACGCCAAGCTCGCTGCCTTTTCCTGACATTGTTTCTAAGAGGATAAAAACATCATCATCTTCTTTAATATTTTCATTAAGAGCTACTACAATTCGCTCAAGCCCTATTTCCTTACTATCAGTTGTAGGGCTTCCAGGGTGAAAATTATATAAGTTACAAGGAAGATGTTTTAGTAAATCTAGATCGGATCTAAAGATTTCCCCTGCAAAAGTTCTTGCCTCTTCTTTTGAAGAAGCCAAATTTAACGTATATGGAGAATGGGCAAGAAGAGGGGCAAAGTTGTTTTCTAAAAGTAGTTTTTTACACTTTGCAATGTCTTCAAGATCTAGTTTTTTGCTTTTTCCACCCCTTGGGTTTCTGGTGAAAAACTGGAAAGTATTGGCGTTTATCTCCAAAGCTTCTAGTGTTGCTTTTTCGTATCCTTTCGCCATTGAGATGTGTGGTCCTATTTTAAGCATGTTATTACTCCTGTTTTTTATATGAGTATCATTATATACTATATTTATATTTATTCCCAGATAAAGAACAAAAATATTACACATTATATTAATTTAGGTTGAAAAAGTTTCCATTTTTATGTATAATTAAACACATTATAACTATATCATTTGGAGGTGTTTATTTATGGGAATTTCTTTAGAACTTAAAAATGCATGTGACAATATAATTGAATATTATGATAAAAATGATTCAAACTTGCTTCAAATTTTACTTAAAATTCAAAAACAAATCCCAGGAAAATATATTTCTTATAATACAGCGAAATATGTCGCTAATGAGCTTAATATAGCAGTATCTAGGGTTTATGAGGTTGCAACTTTTTTTGATGCAATTAATACTGAGCCAAAGGGGAAATATATTATACATGTCTGTAACAGCACAGCCTGTCATCTAAATGGGTACAATGAACTTGTAAAAATATTTGAAGACTTTTTACAAATTAAAATAGGAGATACTACCAGTGATCGTATGTTTACGCTGAAATATTCACCTTGCTTTGGGGCATGTGATATATCTCCAGCAGTTAGAATTAATGATGATATTTATGGAAATTTAGATAAAGAAAAAATTTCAAGTATAATAAATAGGTTAAGAGGGGAGTAAGAGTAAAATGGAAAGAAAATTAGCTAGTTATATAACAAAGGATTTTCATACATATGATCCTTTTAATGTAGAAGAGTATATTAACAAAGGGGGCTTTTTAGGCCTTAAAAATGCAATTAAAAGAGGGTATGAACAAACAATAGAAGATATTGCAAATTCAGGGCTTCAAGGAAGAGGGGGAGCAAACTACCCAACAGGGAAAAAACTTGCTCAAGCAAGGGCTGCTATTGGAGACTCAGACAGATATGTTCTTTGTAATGCAGACGAGGGAGAGCCTGGAACATTTAAAGATAAATATTTACTAACAAATGGGATATATAAAGTGTTAGAGGGTATTGTCATTGCAGGATTTTGCGCTAATGCAAATAAGGGGTATATTTATGTAAGGGAAGAATACTCTTTTCTTCACAAAGACATAGAATACGCTATTGAAAATTTATACAAAAAAGGTATTTTAGGAAAAAATATTGCAGGAACAGATTTTTCTTTTGACTTAAAACTATTCTCAGGTGGGGGAGCTTATGTTTGTGGGGAAGGGTTTGCTATGTGTGAGAGTATTGAGGGTAAAAGTGGAAGACCAAGAACAAAGCCACCTTATGTAAAAGAAAGTGGTTTATTTAATAAGCCAACCCTTGTTATTAATGTGGAAACTGTGTCTGTTATTTCTACTTTAATGCAAAGTGGATATGAAAAAGTATTAGAATATGGAACAAAAGAATGTATTGGAACAAAAATGATTTGTGTAAGTGGGAAAGTGAATAAGCCAGGGGTTTATGAAGTTCCTTTTGGAATAACACTAAAAGATATCATAGATATCGCAGGGGGAGTAAAGGAAGGGAAAAAATGTAAATTTATACAAATAGGCGGTGCCAGTGGAGGGATTATTCCCTCAAGTAAATTTGACACACCATATACATACCAAGACCTTAGGGGGATAAAAGGGAGTATTGGTTCAGGGGCGATTGTTGTGGCTGATGAAGATGATAGTGTGATTGAATACTTAAACTGTGTTGAAACCTTCTTTTCTCATGAAAGCTGTGGAAAATGCGTTCCTTGTAGAGAAGGAAACAGACATCTTAATATAATCATGAAAAAGCTTGTAGAGAAAAAAGCTTCTTTTGAAGATATTAAGAATTATATAAAAATTATAAATGCCTTAGACGCTTCACTTTGTGGTAGTGGAAGAACTCAAATAGTTCCATTTATTACAGGATATCATTACTTTAAAGATGAATTTAAAATGGCTTTAGGGGAGGTAGAATAGTATGAATGTAAAATTAAAAATAGATGGTGTTGAAGTTGAAGTAGCTGAGGGAACTACTATACTTGAAGCCGGCAAAAAAGCCTTTGTTGATATTCCTACCCTTTGTTTTTTAGAGCATATAAATAAACCTGCTGGGTGTAGAATGTGTGTAGTAGATACAGGTTCAGGAAGACTTGCTCCAGCTTGCTCTACTCCTGTTTGGGATGGTATGGAAATAAAAACTAACACAAAAAAGGTTAGAGATATTAGAAAAACCATATTAGAACTTACCCTTGCAAACCACAACGCAGACTGTACTGCTTGTGTTAGTAATTTAAACTGTAAATTACAAAGTTTAGCTAAAAGATATATGGTTACAGGTATTCCTTTTGATAAAATTTATTCTTCTAATAAAGATACTTCAGGAAATTCTATACAAAAAGATTATAGTAAATGTATTAGCTGTAATAGATGTAGTAGTGTTTGCGAAAACATTCAAGGGGTTAGAGCCATTTCTTATGTAAATAGAAGTAGTAAGACTACTGTTGCGCCAGGATACAAACTTCCTTTATGCGAATCAAACTGTATAGGGTGTGGTCAGTGTATCGTAGCCTGTCCAGTAGGGGCTTTAAGTGAGGTTGGAAATTTAGACAAGCTAAGTTATAATGTTTCAGAAGAAACATATTATAATGTCTGTCTTCTTTCTTATAGAACTTGTGAAGAGCTTGGAAGAGCTTTGGGGATAGATGATGATATCTCAGCTAAGAGTAAAGTTATTTCAGCCCTTAAAGTAATGGGATATGATGAGATTATAGATTATGAAGATTATCTATTAAAAGAAATAGATTATATAGCAAATATACTAAGAGAAAATATGATTGAGGGTAAAAAATTAGCTTATACTTGTAGCCCTGTGATCATGGGAAAAATTATTGAAAAGATTCCAAGTAGTGAGCCTTTCTTTATTAACTTAGAAAAAGTTAGAGGGGATATTAATAATCATTATAAGGAAAACTTAATATCAAAAGAAATAAATAAAGATGTTCATTTAACTAGGGTTGATAATTGTACGGCAGTTATTGCAGAAGAAGATAATGGAATTGATTATAGTATAACAACAAGACAGCTAGCATCATTACTAAAATCTACATTCCAGGATATTCCAAAACTAGAGGCTAGTAGCTTTGATACATTTGAAGAAAGTGGAGAGTTTAATCCTTTCTTTATGAGTGTAAAAGCAGCTTATGACATTATAAGGCTTGGGGACTTTAGCTCAGTACATAATCAAATAGGAATGAAAAAAGAATTCTCATTTGATGTAAATAATAATGAAGCTATTAAATGCGTGGTAGTTTATGGTATTACTTCAGCAGTTGAAGAAATAGAAAAACTGGTAAATGGAACTAGTGAATACGACTTTGTTTGTATATCAGCTTGTATAGGCGGGTGTGACAATGGAGGGGGAAGACCATTTATAAGTAATAAATAATTATTACTTTCATGTATATAACAAAAGACTAGATAATATATTATATTATCTAGTTTTTTTTATGGAGATAAGATTATGAATATTCACACCATTAGAGAAAATGAAAGTATCAAAGATATATGTGTTTTATATAGTGCCCTTGAAAAAGAGCTTGTTAGAATAAACCATTTAGGGGATTGTTTTTGTGAGGGTAAAAATATTGTTATTCCCCTAAAAGGAAGATATTATTTTAAAAATAACAAACAGAGTATTTATGATGTTTTAAGTTTATTTAATATAGAGGAAGAAAAGCTTTTAAGGGAAAATCATGAAATTATAAAATTTAAAAATGGATATGAAAGATATTATATAAAAAACTCTCTAAGAACTAAAGAAGTTAATATAACCTCTTTAATTGATACAAATTTAGGGATAAACTTTTTTATTGAGGCTTGTATGGAAAGTGAGTATACAAACACTTTACTCGTTAGTGGAGCAAAGTATAATGATAAGGATGAGCTTTATATAGATGATTATTATTTAAATAAAGCCTGTGAAATCAACAAATACAAGAAAAATGTTATCATTGGGGATGTTTACGCTCCTCCTTCTTTAAATATAAAAAAGTTAGTTTCCCTTGATTTTACTCATTTAAATCAAGATAATTTAACTTTTGCTTATGATTTTACTAACTTAAGTAAAGAGGAGATTACTTTGTTTTTAAAGCTTTTAGAAAGCTTAAAAGAAAAGGGAATTTGTATTTATCTTTTTACTTGTGAAGAAATTTTTGATTTTCTTAAAGTGAATTCAGTTTTTTTTACAAAGTTAGATGAAATTATTTCAAAATATTATTTTGTTTTAGGAGGCATTAATTCTAAGGAGGCTAGCAGTCTTTCTTCTTATAAGAATTATTTTAGTGAAGTTTTAGAGTATATAGATAGTAAGAAAATTTCTTGTGGCATTAATTTAAATGCCACTATTATAAAAAGCCCTAAAGGGGTATATGGTTTTGATAAAAATAAGGGGCTACCCTACACAAAAGAAAATGGAAGTAGTCTTTATTTTGAGGATTGTTATAGTATTTTTAAAAAATTAGAGTTTATAAAAAGTTTAGGAATTTATGATATTTTAATATATACTCTTTCAAATAGATTTATAAGTTTTGAGTATATTATAAAGGATATTTATGGGTATTAGCCTTAGGTAGAGTATTAAATAGTATGAAAATCCCTTGTAAATAATATTGTATATTTAAGAAAATGGTGTATAATGAAATAAAGATTATAAGAAAACAAGGTAAAATCCACAGGTAAATATTTTGTTTTTTTATGATAAATAAGTGGACAAGGATATCATAAGACAGTTATATTACATCATAACTGGGATTATAATAATATATAAAAAATAAAAGCATGAAGATGTATAGATAAATTTTATGCTAAAGACTATTAACAAAGATTTATTAAAGAATAAAAGGAGTAAGGTGATGGAAGGGTTAATATATGATATTAAAAAATATGTAGTTACTGATGGTCCAGGGTTTAGGACATCTGTTTATTTAAAGGGTTGCCCGCTGGACTGTATTTGGTGCAATCAACCAGAGGGAAAAAAGGAAACATATGAGATTCTTTTTGATAAAAGCAAATGTAAGTTATGTTATAAATGTTCTCAGGCCTGTAATGGTAGAATTTTAGCAGAGGAAGAAAATAGAACGTTTGAATGTAATATGTGTGGACTTTGCGCAGATGATTGTCCTAGTGGGGCTAGGGTTTTATGTGGTAGGGTTGTAGAATCAGAGGACTTAATAAAAGAGATATTACCAGAAGCAGGGGTTTATAAAGGTAGTGGTGGAGGACTTACTCTAACTGGGGGAGAACCTTTTATGCAGCCAGGCTTTGTTTTTGATATATTAAAGGAAGCTAAAAGATATGACATTAATACTGCAGTAGATACTTGCGGGCATATGGATTTTGAATTTATAGAGCCATGCATTCCATATGTAGATTATTTTTTATATGATATAAAATTCTTTGACGAACAACTTCATATAGACTATACATCTGTTTCAAACACTTTAATTATTGAAAATTTGAAAAAGCTAACTTCTTATTCTGATGTAAAAGTGATTGTAAGGTTTATGATCATCGATGATATAAACTCAAATTTAGAGGAGATGAAAAATATAGCTAGGCTTTTATATGGCCTTAATATTTTCAAAATAGAAATTTTCCCATATACTGATAAAGATTTTTCAAAATATGGATGTCTTGGAACCCCTATATATCAAAATATTTTAAAAGCTCCACAAAATAAAACTCTTACATATGCAAAAAGAATATTTTCTAAAGTTTGTGAAAATGTAGAAATCATTCGGTATTAGTTAATCGGTAAAGTAGTATTTTTTAAAAGGATTTATTTTAGAGAAATTCTAATAAATAAACTTTATAACAAAAAAACAAAGGAATGGCAAAAGCCATTCCTTTTATTTATATATAATCTTTACATTATTCCATTTCCATTACTTTATTTGCTATTTCGTTAAACAAAGAAAGGGCAGAAGAAGAGCCAGAGCCTCCCTCTTCAATAAAGACAGACATAACATACTTTGGGTTTTGTGCGGGGAAGTATCCTACGAACCAAGAATGAGGGGTTTTTCCATCAATATGTTCAGCCGTACCACTCTTTCCAGACATATAGCCATATTCTTGCATTGTGTTGTTTGCCCCTGTTCCACTTATGCAAACTTCTTCCATAGCTTCCTTTACACCATCAAAAGTTTCCTTTGATAAATCAATTTTGTATTCTTTTTTTACTTCCTCACTTATTATAGTTCCTGTTTGGGTTGATATAGTATCTATTATAGAAAGATAGTTACTTTGTCCATCATTTAATATAGCCGTTATTATATTATTCATTAGTAAAGGAGTGATTTGAGTATTTCCTTGCCCTAGGCTAAGATTAAAAATGTCCATATCATTGTATATTTCATTTGGAATTATTGAATAATAATCTTCATACTCTAAAATAAGCTCTTTATTTATATTCCTTGTTGTAGACAGTGGAATAAATCCAATATCTTTACAAAAGTCTAATAATTCATTTCCTATTAAATTATCATTTTCATCATATATATTAAAGCGTCTTGTTACCTCATAAAAAACATAGTTACAAGAATGGGCAAATCCTTCCTTCAAAGTTATTTTTCCATGTCCTGATGTTACATTACAGTATTTTGTTTGCCCTGCAACGTCAAAGCCTTCCCCACAGTCAAATTCTTCATCTAGTGAGGTAACACCTTTTTCTAATGCGTAAGCTAAAGTGATTATTTTAAATATAGAGCCAGGCTGGAAAGATTGGAGGGTTTTATTTAAGTAGCTACCCATAGATGCCATTGATAATATCTCTCCAGTTTCTACATCATTTATTAAAACTGCCCCTCCTGGTAAATCTTTTTCCATAAGGATTTGTGAAAGAAGGGTTTCAGTTTCTTTTTGGATATGATAATTGGTTGTGGTGTGTATATTACACCCATTATTTATATTATCCCCCACAACAACATAAGAATCACTATCAGCAACATTTCCTAAAGCATCTAAAGTTGCCATAATAGTCACCTTATTTCCCCCAGTAAGAATAGAGTTATAGTGATATTCAAGGCCGTTTGCGCCACTAAGTCCCTCCTTTGTTGTAGTGTCTTGATTTTCACTTGTAACGCCTGTAAAGGTGCTCCCTACACTTGGAGTGTCATTTGTAGGAATAAAATTATTTTCAATGTCTACCCTATTTGTAAAAGGGATTCCATTTTTGTCATATATTGTTCCTCTAGGGTAGTAGGTTGTTATAGCTCCTGTTTGCCAGCTTACATTTTCTCCGATTTCCCCAGGTAAAAACATAGCCTTTAAAAGTCCTAATAGCAAGACAAAAAAAAGGAATAATAAGACATATAATATTATTTTTACTCTTTTATAAATTAAATCATTCATACTATTTTATTTTAAACATTAAGGAAAATCTTATACATAATTTAATTAAAATACTATTATAAATTTAGTTATATATAAAGCTTTTAAAAGAAAAGGGAAAGAATAGGAATATACTGATAAAGAAACTTTATAGTCTAAAAGAAAAAGGGATGGTAAAAGTCATTCCTTTTATTTATATATCTCTATATTTTTATGAAGTAATCTTTGTTCTTTTGATATCAAAAGAACGAAAACTACCGCTTTTTTGGCAAAACGCGGGGTAAAAGCCTGTTATATTTGTCGTAAATATTAAGCCGCCCAATGATTCCCTAAAGGGAACGGCCAGCTTTGCTTTTTATAAATAAAAAGCACCATATTTACTACTTATATACTATTATTAATAAAGTGGCATTATGCTACTAATGGAAAACTGCCACTACTAATTTAGGGAGTGACAGTTTGTTTCTTTGCTAGTAACCCTCTATAGCTTAAGCTTTGTATTTTATTTATATGAAGTTTAGTTGTTTGTTATAGAAGTCTTATATATTTACTTAAGATGAAATTCATATAGCAACAGCTTTTATAAGCATATCAAATAAAAATTCAGTCAATGTTATTGTAAAATTAGGCTATATATGATAATATGTGAATACGATTTATAAAGTGCAATATAGGAAGAAATTTAAGGAGAATTTATATGGTAGCAAAAATTAAAGATGTTGCGACAGAGGCAAATGTATCAATCGCTACGGTTTCTAGGGTTATTAATAATGTTCCTTTAGTAAATGAGTCCACAAGACAAAGAGTTTTAGAGGCGATTAAAAAAACAGGATATAGACCAAACGCTATTGCAAGAAGTTTGAAACTTCAAAGAACTGATACAATAGGGATTATAATACATGATATTGAAAAGCCTTATTATACAATGATTGCTAGAGGGGTGGAAGATGTTTGTAGAAGCCTTGGTTATAATATTATTTTATGTAATTGTGATTCTAATATTGAAAAAGAAGAAGAATCTTTGGATCTTTTCTATCAAAAGCAATGTGATGGAATTATATATATAGGAAAAGACTTCACAGATGTAATAAGAAATAAAATTTCATATATGAATATGCCTTTTGTTTTAGGTGGAGTAGAAGATGAAGAAGATGAGTATTCAAGTATTATAAATGATAATATTAAGTCATGTTATGAGCTTTGTAAATATTTAGTATCTCAGGGACATAAAAAAATTGGATTTATAAATGAAGATGAAAAAAGTTCATACTCCGCTAAGAAAAGAAGACAAGGCTTTGATTTGGCTGGGGGGGAATTTAATATTGAAAACAAAGATGAGTGGAATGTAATCACGGATGCTTCTATCAAAGGTGGCTTTGATGGAATGGAAAAAATACTAAAATGTCAGGATAGACCAAGTGCGGTAATTTGTACAGATGATGAACTAGGGGTAGGGGCTATGCGAGCAGCTGAAAATGCTGGAATTAAAATTCCAGAAGATATCAGTATCGTAGGGTTTAATAATGTAGACTTAGGGAAGTGGAATAATCCAAGCTTAACATCTGTTAACAATTATGGATATGACTTAGGGGCAATATGCGCTAGGTTACTTACAAAACTTATTAAGGGCGAAGAGGTGAAGGAAAACAAAGTTATTGTAACTCATCAAATAGTCCATGGAAATTCGGTAAAATAACTTTATTTAATTTGTCAATTTATGTAGCAAAAGTAGATAAAAAACCTAAAAACAAAATAATTAACAAAAAAATGAAAAAGATGTAAAAAAAA
>CAYJAA010000014.1:0-2766 GCA_964368185.1 uncultured Lachnospiraceae bacterium
CAGTGGTAGAGCATCGCCTTGCCAAGGCGAGGGTCGCGAGTTCGAATCTCGTCTTTCGCTCCAATTTTTAAGGCGGCATAGCCAAGTGGTAAGGCACGGGTCTGCAACACCCTCATCCCCAGTTCAAATCTGGGTGCCGCCTCCACAAAAAAACTTAATATTTTATAATGGATTTTATTTATGCCGAAGTGGCGGAATTGGCAGACGCACAGGACTTAAAATCCTGCGATCTTTATCGATCGTGCCGGTTCGATTCCGGCCTTCGGCACCAAAACAAAAATAGAAAACCAATCTAACTTTTAGGTTGGTTTTTTTATTTGCCTTTATTTATGATATAATATTAAAATAAAGATTTCAGCACAAATAAAATAAATATTAAATTAGGTAAAAAGGTGATACTATGAAATTTATTAACACAAGAGAAAATCCTAAAATAATTAAAGAAATAAAAAAGCTTTATTTCTTAGCTTTCCCAAAAGAAGCGCGCTCCCCTTTCTTACTCCTTAGATTAAAAACATTAGATAAAAACTCTGATTTTTCAGCCATCTATGACAATGATACTTTCGTTGGCTTTATCTACTCTTACCTTTACAAAGACTTAATATATGTTCTTTATTTTGCTATAGATGAAAAAGTAAGGAGTAACGGATACGGTTCAAAAGCCTTAGACATTTTAAAGGAAAAATATAGTGGTAAAAGGATTTGCTTAAATATAGAGGCTATTGATGATAAGGCCACTAATGCTAAGCAAAGAATAAAAAGAAAAGAATTTTATCTTAAAAATGAATTTAAAGATGCCTTTGTCAAAACTAGGGAAGGTGGTTTGTTTTATGAACTACTTACTTATAATGGAGATGTTTCTTTTGATGATTATTTCGAGTTAATGGGAAAATATGCAGGAAAATTCTTTGCAAAATGCACTATAAAGGAAATAAAAAATTCTAAATAATTTTTTTAAGAATACATAGGGAAGTAACATGGAAGCATACAATAAAAAAATAATAAGAAAAAAAATTAAAAATCTATATATTAGAATTGATGACAATTTAGATGTCGTAATAACTGCTCCTTATAGATTAAAAGAAAGAGAAATTAACAACCTCTTAAAAGAAAAAGATAAGTGGATACTAGAAGCTATAGAAAAGAAAAAAGAAAAGCTACCTCACCCTATCACCTCTTTAGATAATCAAAAAATATCTATTTTAGGAAAGATGTATACTATAAAGATTATAAATAAAGAAATTAATAAAATTTATATAAAAGATGACTTTTTAATTGTCCAAACTCATCATTTAGAAAATATAGATATTGCAAAAGAAATTACTCTATATTTAAAAGATGTTTTTTATCAGTATTTATCTAGCCTATATGCTGGGAGCATAAAGACTTTAAAAAACCATAATATTAACTTAAATTCTAAAATAGTAGTTAAACTTATGAAAAGTAGGTACGGAAGTTATTCAAAAAAGACAAATACAATTTGTCTTAATTTGATTTTAGTAAAGCTAGAGGAAAATTTAATAAAAAGTGTTTTCTTTCACGAAGTTAGCCATATAAAACACATGAACCATCAAAAAGAGTTTTACGCTTTGCTTTATAATATTTTTAAAGACTATGATTTTTATCACAAAATGGTAAAAGCTAAAAAAATAAGATTTGATGAATATTGGTTTCTTGATATAAGGAAGTAAACCCTTTTATATCTTATAAGAAATTAGACTACATAGATATATTTAAAGATATTTTATTTTATATTCTTATCAAATATGGTATAATTACTTGTTAATAAATAAATATATTTAGAGGTTTTATATGTATTCAGAAGATACAATTACTGGAGTATCCACCCCTATTGGATATGGTGGAATATCTATTATAAGAATTAGTGGTAAAGAAGCGTTTTCCATAACAGAAAAAATATTTAAAACAAAGTCTGGTAAAGATTTTCATACACTAGAAAAAAACACAATTACTTATGGACATATTTTAAATCCTGAAACAGGAGAAGAAATAGATGAAGTACTAGTTTCTAAAATGGTAGCCCCTTACTCTTTTACAGCAGAAGATGTAGTGGAAATAAACTGTCATGGAGGGATTAACATTACAAAAATGATCCTTTCTTTAGTAGTAAAAATGGGAGCAAGACTTGCAGAAGCTGGAGAATTTACAAAGCGTGCATTTTTAAATGGAAGAATTGATTTAGTACAAGCCCAGTCAATTAGCGACCTTATTACTGCAAAAACAGATAATTTTGCTAAAGCCTCTTTAAATAATTTAAAGGGAGATTTATCAAAGAAAATAAAGGAAATAAAAGATATTATTATTACCTTGATCTCTCATATTGAAGTAACTATACAATACCCTGAATATGATATAGAAGACATTACAAATAATGAAATTTTACAAAATTTAATAAAAGTAAAAGAAAAGCTAAGCCAGCTTATTTCTACATTTGAAAAAGGAGAAATTTTAAAAGAGGGTTTTAAAGTATCTATTATTGGAAAACCTAATGTTGGAAAATCTATGCTTCTTAACGCTTTACTTAATGAAAATAAAGCTATTGTTACCTCTGAGGCTGGAACAACTAGGGATATCGTAGATGAATTTATTAATATTAAAGGTCTTCCTATAAAACTTTTTGATACAGCAGGAATTAGGGATGCAGAAAATGTAGCTGAAAAAATTGGTATTGATAAATCTATAGAAATGCTTGAAAAATCAAATTTAATTCTTTATGTAATAGATGCTTCAAAAAAATTAGAAGAA
>CAYJAA010000014.1:2776-18180 GCA_964368185.1 uncultured Lachnospiraceae bacterium
AATTGAAAGTTTACTTTCTAAATATAAAAATGTTTTAGTATTACTTAATAAAATGGACTTAGAAATAAATAATGATACAATAAATTACTTTAAGGAATATAAAACTCTAAACTTATCAGCTTTAAATAAAGAAGGAATTAATTCTTTAGAAGATGAAATTTATAAATATGGAACAAATGAAGAAGAAGACACCCTTAAAAGCACCCTTGTTTCAAATTTAAGACATAAAACATTAATCGAAAATGCTTATAACAGCATAAATAGTGCTATTGAATCTTTAGGTTTAGGATATGAAGTAGATTTAGTAGAAATAGATATACATAACTGCCTTGAATATCTTGGAAGTATTACTGGAGAAAATGTATCACAAGAAATAATTGATGAAATATTTAAAAATTTTTGCTTAGGAAAGTAGGACGAAAGTTATATGAGTATAGTATTTGAAGAATATGATGTTATTGTTATAGGAGCTGGACACGCAGGGTGCGAAGCAGCTCTAGCTAGTAGCAGAAAGGGAGTAAAAACCCTATTACTAACCCAGAATTTAGACTCTATTGCCTTAATGCCTTGTAACCCTTCTATTGGAGGAACAGGAAAAGGTCACCTAGTTAGGGAAATCGACGCCCTTGGTGGAAAAATGGGAAAAGTAATTGACAAGACTCTAATCCAAAGCAAAATTTTAAATAGTGCAAAAGGGGTAGCTGTTCAGTCCCTTCGTGCTCAAGCTGATAAAAAAGCTTATCAAAATGAAATGAAATTTATTCTTGAAAAACAAGAAAATTTATATATTAAACAGCAAGAGGTTGTTGAAATTATCACAAGTGAAAATCAAGTTACTGGGATTAAAACTAGAACAGGAGCTATTTTTAATACAAAAGCTGTTATTTTAGCCAGTGGAACATATTTAAAAAGCAAAGTTATTATTGGAGATTATAGCGAAAATATGGGGCCGAATGGCCTTGCTCCCTCAAACCTATTAAGTGAAAACTTAATAGACTTAGGCTTTGAACTATTTAGACTTAAAACAGGAACCCCTGCTAGGGTAAACAAAAGAAGTATAGACTTTTCAAAGCTACAAATTGAACATGGAGATAAGGAAATTATTCCTTTTTCCTTTGACAGTGGAAAAATAGAAATTGAAGAAGAACCTTGTTATTTAGCTTATACCAATGAAAAAACTCATGAGGTTATAAGAGAAAATCTTCATAGATCCCCTTTGTTTAGTGGGGACATTGAAGGGGTAGGCCCAAGGTACTGCCCTAGTATAGAAGACAAAATCGTAAGGTTTAAAGATAAAGATAGACACCAACTTTTTATCGAACCAGAAGGACTTAACACAAATGAAATGTATCTTCAGGGAATGTCCTCTTCCCTACCTGAAGATGTTCAAATAAAGTTTCTTAAAACTATTGTGGGACTTGAAAATGTAGAAATTATGCGAAGTGCTTATGCTATTGAATATGACGCCGTAATTCCTACACAAATTGAACTGTCCCTTGAATATAAGAAAATAAGGGGAATTTTTACAGCTGGACAAATTAATGGAACAAGCGGATACGAAGAAGCTGCTGCTCAAGGGCTAATTGCTGGGATTAATAGTGCAAACTATGTCCTAAATAAAGAGCCTCTAATCCTTGATAGAACCTCTAGTTATATTGGGGTATTGATTGATGACATTACAACAAAAGGAACAAAAGAGCCTTATAGAATGCTAACTTCAAGGGTAGAATATAGACTTTTACTTAGACAAGATAATGCAAATTTAAGGCTAACAAAGTTTGGTTATGAACAAGGGCTAATCTCAAAAGAGAAATATGACGCCTTGCTAAAATATAAGGAAGATATTTCCAGGGAAAAACAAAGACTTAAAGAGATAAAAGTTGTTGCGAATATAGAAAATAATGAAGTTTTATCAAAGTGTGATACAACCCCCCTTAAAACATCTACAAATTTATATGAACTTTTAAAAAGACCTCAACTAAACTATGAAAATACTGCTACTTTAGATGAAAATAGACCCCTTTTAGAAAAAAGTCTTTTTATGCAGGTACAAACCCAAATTAAATACGAAGATTATATCCAAAAACAAAAAGCCCAAATAGAAAAATTTAAAGTATCAGAAAAAAAATTAATCCCAGAAGATATTGACTATAATAATATAAAAAATCTTAGATTAGAAGCAAGGCAAAAGCTTTCAGATATAAAACCAAAAAATCTAGGGCAAGCCTCTAGAATATCTGGGGTAAGTCCTTCTGATATCAATGTATTACTTATAGAGCTTAGTAAACACAAAACAAATATAAAGGAGTAAATAATGGCTAAAGTAAAAAGAGAAGTAAAAGTTATAGACATAAATAATATAAAGGTAAATGTAAATCAACCAAGAAAAATTTTCGATGAAGAATCTATAAAAGAACTTGCCCAGTCTATAAAAGAAGTTGGAATTATTCAGCCTCTAACCCTAAAACAAATAGGTTTTAATGAATATGAAATAGTAAGTGGAGAAAGAAGATATAGAGCAAGTAAGGAAATTAACCTAAAGTCTGTTCCAGCTATTATTATCGAAGCCAACAATGAAACTTATGAAATGATTTCTATTATAGAAAATATACAAAGAAAAGATTTAAACTTTTTTGAAGAAGCTATGGCTTACAAAAAACTAATGGAAGAATTCTCTCTTACTCAAGGAGAGCTTGCCCTTAAAGTTGGGAAAAAACAATCTTCTATTTCAAACATTATTAGACTTTTATCTCTAGCCCCAGAGGTTGTAGAGATTATTATAAGAAACAATCTAACTCAAAGACATGCAAGAGCTTTACTTAAATTACCTGATAGTGAAATGAGACTAAAAGCTATTAATGAAATTGCAAGAAAAGATTTAAATGTAAGAGATAGCGAAATACTAATTGAAAAATTAAAGCAAGAAGTTATTTTAAACTCAAATAGAAAAAATGTTAAAACAATCTTTAACTATAAAATATATACTAATACTATAAAAAAAGCTTATGATAATATTATTAGAACAGGTCTTGATTGTGATTATAAGGAAGCAGAATATGAAGATAGAATTGAAGTTGTAATCACCATTCCAAGAAGTAGTAAATAAAAAAGCTATGTATAAATCAAAAGAGAAAATAAGAAAAGAAATACTAGAAAAAAGACAAAATTTAACTAGGGAATATATAGATATAAATAGCGATATTATACAAGATAAAGTTATAAATGATATAGATTTTCAAAAAGCTAAAAATGTCCTTATCTATATTGAATATAAAAATGAAGTAAAAACAAAAAAGATAATAGAATATTCCCTTAAAACTAAAAAAAAGGTATTTATTCCAAGAGTAGAAAATGAATATATGAACTTTTATGAATTTTCTTCTTATGCAGAGTTAGACTTTGGTTATAAAGGTATTTTAGAGCCAAAAGATAAAAATGTTTTAAAAAACTTTTCTTGTGATGATAGTATAGTAATCGTTCCTTGCGTAGCTATAAATAAAGAAAAAAATCGTATTGGATATGGGAAAGGCTTTTATGATAAATTTTTAGGTAAATACCCTCTTAAAAGTATTTCTATAGCTTTTGATATCCAGCTTTCAAATGACTTTGAAAGTGAAGCTCATGACATTACTATGAACAAAATATATACACAAAGTTTTAATATATAAAAAAAAGACTACATAATATGTAGTCTTTTTATTTTACTTATATTATTCACCAAATCCACTCTCAATAAGGTTGTATAATGTTTCAACAGCTTCTTGCTCATCAGCTCCTGTAGCTTTAATCTCAAGCTCAGTTCCTTGAGATAATCCACCAGGCATAACTCCCATAATGCTTTTAGCGTTAATTTGTTTTCCATTATTCACTAAAAAGATTTCTGATTCAAACTTAGCAGCAGTTTGAACGAATTGAGATGCTGGTCTAGCATGTAATCCTGTTGGGTTTGTAATAGTAACATTTTTTGAATACATTATATATTCTCCTCCTAAATTTCCTTAATCTAATTGTCATTATATCATAAAATTTGTTAAAATAAAAACAAATTTTAATTATATTCTCATTTTTTTATACTTATGCTCAGTCCATCTCCTATTGGGAGAATTGTTGTAGAAAGTCTGTCATCTATACTAATTTGATGCAGGAATTTTCTAAGGCGTTTAACGATTGTTATTTTCCTTCTAATCACTTCCCTTGAGTTATCTATCATGCCTCTAAATAAAACATTATCACAAATAAGAAGCCCACCAGCATTTAATAATCTAAGACAATCATCTAGCATATGAATGTAATGACCCTTATTTCCATCCAGAAATATAAGATCATACTTCCCATTATCTCTTGCAATAAACTCCCTAGCATCATCCTTGATTACTTTAATACTATTCTCCAAATTATATTTTTTGATGTTTTCTATAGCACTATTAGCTCTATTTTCGTCTCTTTCAATGCTTACAATATTACCCTTACCTGCTACCTGACTTGCAAATACAATTGAAGAATATCCAACAGCTGTTCCAATTTCTAATATGCTGTGAACATTACAAGATTTAATCATTATTTTAAGTAAATCTTCTACATCTTTTGTAATTATAGGTATATTATTTTCTTCACACTCTTTTCTAAAAGAGGAAAACTCTCTATTTTCATTTAAATTTCTTAAATTTTCAATGTATTCTTTGGTAGTATCATTAATCATGCCTACTCCCAGTTTCCACTATATTTGTTAATGTTATCTTGATGCCCTGCGTATGTAGTTGCAAAGGCTGTAGCTCCTGTTCCATCATTTTTAGTACAGAAATATAAATAATCTGTACTTGCTGGATAAAGGGCTGCGTTTAAAGACTCTGCTCTAAAGTTCGCTATTGGTCCTGCTGGAAGCCCTGTATATTTATAAGTATTATATGGGTCATCTACACTTTTTTGACTTTCGCTAAATGTAAATTGATAATCTTCGTATATATATTGTAGTGTCGCACAAGACTGAAATGCCATATTTTGATCAAGTCTATTATAAAACACACTTGCTGCAATAGGTAATTCTTCATTTAAAATGATTTCTCTTTCAACTACAGAAGCCATTGTTACAATTTCGTCTACGCTCATTCCCATTTCTTCAGCCCTAGCATAATACTCATCTGTAAATTCTCTATCAAATCTATCTAACATAAGAGTAATAATATCTCTTGGAGTAGCTGCGTTATAAACCTCATAAGTGTCCCCAAATAAATAGCCTTCTAAAATATACTCTCTATCCTCTGGAACACTTTGTAAAAATGCATACTGTTCCCTATAGTAGTCTTTGTTATCTTTAATCTCATTTAAAAACTCTTCTTTGGTAAATAGTCCTACCTCTTCAAAATAATCTCCGATACGATTTAAGTCAAGACCTTCTCTGATAGTAACTCTCATAGTTTCACTATTACCACCTGTTTGTAAAACTTCTGATAGTTCTTTCACTGACATCCCATCATTTAAGGTGTATGAACCTGCTTTTAAATCATCCGCTACTCCTGTAACTTTAACATAAGTTTCAAAAATAAATTCGCTCCTGATTAACTCATTTTCTTTCAGCACAGTTGATATTGTATTTAAATATGAGCCTTCTTCTATTCTAATGTAAATATTTTCTCCACTCTTTCCTACTCCTGAAAGCATCATACTAACATATAATGTTATAGCAGCTATGATAAATATAATTATCATTATGCTTACCAATAAAACCTTTGATTTTTTCTTGCCTCTCAAAACTTTACTCCTTACTCTTACTTTAATATTATAAAATTATATATGTTTTTTTCTTTTATTACAATATTTTTAAATTACTTTATAAAAAACTTATAACTTTTAATTGTTGAGATTGTATAAATATAATTAACTATTTTGCTAAAATAATCATATATATATAATATAAAACTTTAAATTTCTTAATTTAATAAAATAATACTTGATTTACAGTTTATTTTATGTTAAGATAGCCATAGAAAAATTTTAGGAGATAATTAATATGTTTTCAAAAAGAATTCATTCAATAAAGGAGTCCCCAATAAGAGAATTTGCTCCGTTGTATGATAAAGTCACAAAAGAAGGAGTACATGTTTACTCACTAAATATAGGACAGCCTGATATTGTGACCCCAAAAGAATATTTTAAAGAAATTAGTAAAATAGATACAAATGTACTTTCATATACACATTCTAGAGGAATAGATGAATTATTGTCATCTTTAGAAAATTACTATAATGATTTAGGAATAAACTTTACAAGTGAAGATATTATCGTTACAAATGGAGGAAGTGAGGCGATTTTATTTGCTTATATGGCCCTACTTGATCCAGGAGATGAAATTTTAGTTTTTGAACCTTATTATAGTAATTATAATATATTTGCAAAGGAAGTATCTGCAAATATTACCCCCATTACTACTTATGCAAAAGATAACTTTAGATTACCTAAAAAGGAAGACATACAAAAGAAAATAACAAATAAAACTAAAGTAATTGCAATTACAAATCCAAGTAATCCTACTGGCAGAGTTTATACAAAAGAAGAAATAAAGATGATTAGCGAGATTGCTCTTGAAAATAATATTATGATTTTAGCTGATGAAGTTTATAGGGAGTTTACCTATGATAGCGACTTTTATAGCTTTACAGAAATTGAGGGAATTGAAAATAATTTAGTAGTAATAGATTCTTTATCTAAAAGATTTAGTGCTTGTGGGGCTAGAATTGGCTGCCTTGCTTCTAAAAACAAAGAATTTATGCATCATATATTAAAGCTTTGTCAAGCTAGATTATGTGTTCCTTATATAGAACAAATGGGAGCAGTAGGGCTTTTAAAAACTGATAAAACTTTTATAAGGGATTGTATTAAGGAATATAAAAATAGAAGAGACACAATTTATGAAAAGTTAAATGAAATAGAAAATATACACCTAGAAAAACCAAGTGGAGCATTTTACTTAGTTGTAAAGCTACCAGTTAAAGACGCTTATGACTTTTCAAGATGGCTACTTAGCGAGTTTACTTACAACAACGAAACTGTAATGCTTTGCCCAGCAAGTGACTTTTATGGAAGTGAAGATTTAGGAAGGGATGAAGTTAGAATCGCATATATCTTAAAGAAAGAAGACTTAGTAAAAGCTTGTAAAATAATAGAGTTAGGGCTAGAGAAATATCTTAGCTTGAATAAATAAATAAATAAAAATAGTGGCGTGTAGGTTATACACGCCACTATTTTTTTTAAAATACTTTTCTTGCTTTACTTTCTTCTAAGAGTCTTAATATTTCTCCAAATCTTTGGAAATGAACAACTTCTCTCTCCCTTAAATATCTTAAGGTATCTTTAAGCTGTGGGTCATCTGTCATTTTAATTAAATTTTCATAAGTCACCCTAGCCTTTTGCTCAGCTGCCATATCTTCATACATATCTGCAATAGGATCTCCCTTTGAACCAATAGATACTGTATTAAAAGTATTCCCTGCTGTGTCGATATAGAAAGGATTACATCCATGTTCTATATAATATCCATCAAATCCATTATCAATTAACTCTTGTTTCGTAGCTCCCTCGATTAACTTTGAAAAAATCGTTCCTACCATTTCAAGATGCCCTAGCTCTTCGCTACCAATATCTGTTAGCATAGCTGTGCCCTCTTTTGACGGCATACAATATCTTTGGGTTAAATATCTAAGGCTAGCCCCAAGTTCTCCGTCTGCTCCCCCATATTGGGTTAAGACATTCTTAGCCATTCTTACATCTTTATATCCTACTTTAACAGGATATTGTAACATTTTCTTATATATCCACATAAAATTTCCTCCTAAAATTAACCTTTAAATGGCCATGGATCATTCACATAGGTCCAGTACCCCTGTGCTGGTAATATATTCATAAGTGGCCTATTATATTTTCCATACTCCACATAAAGCTGATGTAGCATATCTGCGTACTCATTGTGCTTAGCTAACACCATTAAATCATTAGGATGAGAATTTAGATATAGCGCAGTATCTTGTACCGCAAAAGTACAATTTCTTATTTCATTTTCAAGCCTTGTAATTTCTTCATAATCTGGCTCTAATTCATTTTGCATTCGCATACTATACTATCCCCTTTCACATCACCTATATATTCAGAATATAAACTGCTATATAATGTTCCATATTTCATAGCTTCTTCAAGTGAATATTCAGTTGTATTAAGCTGATATGGTACATAGCCATTTGCCAATTCAGGTTTTAAAGGCATATATGGAACTAAAGGTACATACTTGTATTCCATAATATAATGCTCCTTATCTATAAAATATTAATAAGTATTTACTTATCATTATATAATATTAATTTTTCTCTCCTTTGTTAATAAGGTAGGGGAAATTTTTGATTTTTTAAGTAGAAAAAGGATATATATGGTTACTAGTAAAGAAACTTTATAATCTAAAAGAAAAAGGAATGCCAAAAGCATTCCTTTTATTTATACATTTCTATCCTTTTATGAAGTAATCTTTGTTCTTTTGATATCAAAAGAACGAAAACTACCGCTTTTTTGGCAAAACGCGGGGTAAAAGCCTGTTATATTTTCCGTAAATATTAAGCCGCCCAATGATTCCCTAAAGGGAACGGCCAGCTTTGCTTTTTATAAATAAAAAGCACCATATTTACTACTTATATACTATTATTAATAAAGTGGCATTATGCTACTAAAGGAAAACTGTCACTATCAATTTTGGTAGTGACAGTTTCTTTACTATAGTCCTATATAAACTTTTTTTATTTTTAATATTTATTTTATATAATCATTAGGCTAGGATTTTTTAAAACTTTTTTCAAGTCACTACATAAATTCCCACATTCATTAAGAGAAATTATATCTTCATCTCCATTAATAATAATTTTTTTATTTAAAGTATCCCCAAGGATAATTACCTCTACTTCACCCCTACAAGGCTTTGGCTGATAAAAGTCGATACTAAACATACTCATATCAACAACTCTAAAACTAGTACCCACCTCATCTTCTTCTAAAGCTTCCATAAACTTTCTACAAAACTCGCTTATTTTTAAGTGGTTTACATTAGATATCACCTTTAAGTTATCATCTTCTCCATATCGAAACACATTAAATTCACTATGAAAACCACTAATTTTATTTTTACTTAAAACATAATCTAAGGCTTTTAATATTCCATAAAAAACCCCTTGTTCTGTATCGAAATTATAAGAACTTAACATGTCATGCATTGGAAGTAAATTTACCTCTATCCCCATAACAATATTACTCTCATATAAAGCTTTTTTTACTTCTCTACTTTCTATAAGACTAATATCCTCTACTTCCTCAATATCTTCACCATTAAAAGTAACTCCATAACTTTTGTGGGAATAATCTGGATGAATAAAAGTTTCCCTTGTGTATACATGCTCCATTTCTTCTTCATCATCATCTATATCAAAATCTTCTTGTAAAAGTATATAATTTTCTAAAAGACCATTAAGATCTTCAAAAGCGTCTTTGTCTATATCTTCAAGGGGTTGGTCAGTAGAAAAATTTGTTATAGTATGATAATCATCGTCATTTCTAACTTCTATTTCTATTTCTTCTTCTAACTCTTCTTCTTTTGAAAAAACTTCTTCTAGTTCTTCTACTACTTCTTCTTCTGCCGCTAGTTCTTCTGTCTTTTCTTCTTCTATACTTTCATATTTGCTTTTGTCTTGCTTTATAATAGGCTCGCTTATAACTGCCGAAGAAACAGACACCTCGTCAATATATCTTTTTATATCTTCAAGGGTAATTCTTCCTTCTTTTCCACAGCCTTTTATTTCATTTATGTCAAAGCCTAAATCCTTAATCATCTTTTTTATAGCAGGACTTGCTTTAACTTTAGATTTATCCTTTTCCATGTTAATGCCTCCAATTTAATATTTCATTAAATTTTCTACTTCCTTGATAATATCTTCTTTTTTAGGTAAAAGACTTTGTGCCATATCATTTCTATAAGGTAGGAATGTATCATTTAAACAAATTCTTTTAACAGGAGCTTCAAGGTAATCAAAGGCTTCACTTTCGTTAATAATAGCGCAAATTTCCCCACTAATCCCCCCTGTTTTATTCCCCTCGTGAACAATAATAGCTCTTCCTGTTTTCATAACAGAATGAATAATTATATTTTCATCTAATGGGTATAAACTTCTAAGATCAATGATTTCTACATTAATATCTTTTTCTTTTAAATCCTTTTCTGCCTCAAGGGATATATCAACCATTTTCCCATAAGTAATAATAGTTATATCACTTCCACTATTTAAAAGTTTTCCACTGCCAATTTTCACATTATTACAATAATTTTCATCAATATGATCTTCTTTTTCATAAAGACCTCTATGTTCAAAAAGAATTGTTGGACAGTTTTTCTTAAAGGCATCCTTAATAAGTCCTATAACATCATTTGGGTTTGATGGGTAAATAACATTTATCCCTGGGTAGTGACAAATTGCACTTTCAATGGATTCATTGTTAAATACATTACTACTTTCTTCATAACCTATAGGACATCTAATAACTAAACTTCCCTTTAAAACTTCTGAGTTTAAATAATTAAGCTTGCTAGCGTAATTAATTATAGGGTCTAAAGCTCTTACTAAGTTATTTACATTCTTAAGCTCTACAACAGCATTCATCCCACTAAGACAAAGGCCTACTCCCATTCCAACATATGAATTCTCGCACACCGGAGCGTCAATAATTCTGTCTGGTGGGAACTGTATATCAAAACCTTTGCTTATTCCATTTTCTCCCCCAAAAACCCCAATATCTTGACTGATATAAACACTATTTCTATTCCTTCTAAGTTCATATAATATTGCGCTTTTTATAGCTTTTTTAAATGTTGTAGCCATTATAAATCACCCCCAACCCTGTTTATAAAATTAATATCAATATCTTCATCATCATCTAGGTCTTCATCAACCTCAAACTCAAATTGAAATTCATCATTTAAGTCTTCTATATCATAAGCAACAGAAACTGCTTTATCTAAATCTTTATCTTCACTGTTAATCTTTTCTTCTAAGCTCAAAGCCTCAATTTCTTTTGCTACTTCGCTTTCTTCTGCTTCTTTTTCTTCTTCCACCATTTCTAAAAGATCTTTTTCTTCTTTTTCAAAAGTTTCATTAAAATCAAGACCGTCAAATAAAGTGTCTAACACATCTTTATTTTCCTTGATTGTCTGGCTTATATTTTGAATATCTTTGTTTTTATCTTCTTCATTTAAAGGGCTTCTATCTTCTTCTATAACTAAATCATTAATATCATTTAAGATTTCTTCTTCATCTTCAGTATCTTCCCTTAGAACATTTTCAGTATCAGTATTTTCTATAGGAGGAGTATTATTTTCTTCCTCATAAATATCACTGTCTAATTCTTTTGTAGTGATATCTTCTACATAAGTTGTTTCTTCACTTATAACTTCCATTTCATTTAAAGGAGAAGTTTTATTTTCTTCTAAATCAATCCCGTAAGACTCTTTAACAATATCTGTAAAACTTACATTTAAGTCTATATCCCTATCATCATCTTCACTAGATTTACTAATAAGCCCCTGTCTTCCCTCATTTGTAAAGTCTATATTTTTACCCTTATTTTCCTCAAGTTCGATAAGAATATCATTGATGATCTCTTCAATATCCTCAGATATTTTAGATTTCATCATGTATAAATCTTCCTTTGTTCCAATTCCATTTTCTACCATAAAATTACTTAAAATTTTAATAGGACATCTCTCAAACCACTCATCAACTTCTTTTTGGTTTCTATAAGGAGTTTTATCCCCTAAGTGGTGGCCTGAAAATCTATATGTTTTTGCTTCTACTAAAATAGGCCCTTTCCCACTTCTAACATAGCTTATAGCCTTACTCATAGCTGTATATACATCTATAGCATTATTACCGTCTATTATAACTCCAGGCATATTATATCCACTAGCTCTTGAAGCTAGGTTGGTATTATTTGTATTATATTTTAAACTTTGACAATTCGCATATTCGTTATTTTCGATTAAAAATACAACAGGAAGTTTTAAGATACTTGCCATATTTACACTTTCAAAAAATCCTCCCTCACTACTAGCCCCATCTCCAATAAAAGACAGTACTATATCTTTTTCCCCTCTTATTTTAGAGGCAAGGGCAACACCTAGGGATACTGAAGTATTTCCTGCTGGCAGTGGAGCTGAACCATAATTTCCAACCTCAGTATCAGCTAAATAAAAAGGTCCAGCTTTTCCAAAGTTGTATCCTCCATCCATACCTAAAATTTCTTTTAGCATTTTTTTTATATCCATCTCTGAACATATACAGCTAGCAAAATTTCTATGAGTTGAGAAAATTTTATCTTCTCCACCCAAGGCAAGAATAGCTCCTGCAGAAACTGCTTCTTGACCTATAGACATATAAATTTTCCCTTTTATATAACCTTTTTCATATAAATCAGCTATTTTTTCTTCAAAAACTCTTACTCTAAGCATTTTATAAAAAAGCTCTATTACTTTTTGTTGATTTTTCACCTTTAACCTCCTAGGTTCTATAAGAAATAAATTCTTGCGCGTATATTAAATCTTCAGGAGTTGTAATTTTAATATTATTATATGAACCATTAACAATTTTTACCTTATGTCCAAGCATTTCCACTAAATAAGAATCATCCGTTCCAACAATACCTTCTTTACTTGCGTTATCATAAGCTTTTATAAGTAAGCCATATTCAAAAGTTTGAGGTGTTTGTATATTATAAAGCAAGCTTCTTTCAATTGTTTCTTCTACAAAGCCTTCTTTGTCTGCTTTTTTCATTGTTGCCGTAACTGGAACAGCTAAAACACAACCACCATAATCTTTAGCCCCTTTAATTGACTTAAGAATGTCCTTAACTGTAATAAGAGGTCTTGCTCCATCGTGAACCGCCACCATAGTACACTTACTATCTACCTTAAGAAGTGCGTTATAAACTGACTCTTGCCTTGTCGCCCCTCCTACAACCACTCTACATTTTGTTTTGAACTTGTATTTTTCAAAAATCATTTGCTCTAGAATTTTATCTTCCCCTGTTGCTACAACTATAATGATTTCATCTATTTTTCTACATTTATCAAATACAGATAAAGTATGGGCTAGAATTGGTTTTTGCTCAAGCTCTATGTATTGTTTATTTATTGAGTGATTCATTCTACTTCCCCTACCTGCAGCAGGGATAATAGCTGTTATAAATTCATTTTTTTCTTGTTTTTCCATGTTTAAATTCTCCAACTTAATACTAAAACTATCCTTAAAAATTATATTATAGGTTTATCTGATTTTTTTTCTTCTTTTATATAAAGCCATTCCCCTACTAGTATTCTTAAAACTCCAAATACAGGAATTGCAAGAATCATCCCTAAAATCCCCCACAAGCTTCCACAAAAAATAATTGAGAACATAACCCAAAATCCATTAAGACCAACAACCTCTCCTAAAATATTAGGAGCTAGGATATTTACATCTATTTGCTGTACAACAATAATGATAACAAGCATTATAAATGCATCTGTAATACCTCCAGTAATAAAAGCAAATAATATTGCAGGAACCGCTCCTACATAAGGTCCAAACATTGGAACCATATTTGTAACAGCAATAATAACTCCTATAAGAGCTGCATATTCTATTTTAAATATAACACATAAAATATAACATATAATTCCTACTATAACTGAACAAAGCCCTTTTCCTGAAAGAAATTTAAAAAACATATAATTTAGCAAAGAACATACAGTTGATACTTTTATATATTTTTCTTTTAAAACAACCTTTGAAAATCTTTGAACTTGACTTATTAACTGTTCTTTTTCTATAAGCATATAAATAGAGAAGAAAAATCCAAGTAAGAAATTTACAAGTAAGCTTCCTGCCCCTATTGCAAAATTTAATAAATAAGCTCCGATTTGTTCTAACCATGACTGAGTATAACTAAAAATATCCAGTATCATTCCATCAATATATTGAGGGTTTGAAATGTCGACACCAAAAAATAAAAATATATCATATAATAAACTGCTATCTTCTATATCCGAAATCAAATTTTGAGTTGTAATTATATAATCTTGAAAATTTTGAATTAAACTGGCTATACTATCTGAGACACTAGGGATTACAATATATATAAACAAAGCAAATATTATTAATGTAATTATCATCATAAATACTGTTGCGATAACCCTAGAAGGTCTGTGTTTTTTAATAATTTTTTTCTTATAAAAAAAACAAGTAAGTATATCCACTGGTTTGTATAAGAAAAAGGCTAGGCAAAAACCTATTATAACAGGTTGTAAAATGGTTAATATTAAAGCAAAAAAAGAACTAACTCCTGTAGTGAATTCACCGAAATTAGAAATAATATTTTCAAATAATATAATAAAACATATTGATAAGGTTGCAACAAGTATATATTTTATATACTTGTCCTCTATATTAAATTTTTTCATATTTGTCCTCTTTAATAATTTTTTGACAATAATAATTAATTATACCACAATCTCTAATGAAAATCATATATAATTAATACTTTTATAATATATTGTGTTATAATCATAGTGTTATATTTAATATAATACACTTATATTTACTTAAAAGAAAAATATATAAAGAAAAAAGAAATGGAGAAGTATTTACATGGTTTATATTGGTATTATTATAGGAGTAATTGTTCTAGATAGAATTAGCAAAATTCTTGCTCTTAGTTATCTTAGTAAAATTGATACATTTCCTTTAATCGAAGAAGTATTTCACTTAACATATTTTGAAAACACTGGAGCCGCTTTTAGTATATTGTCAAGTAACACAAACTTTTTAATTGTTTTAACAACAATATTTATAGGCATTCTTGTTTATATCCTATATAAAGAATACAAAAAAGAAAATTCTAATAAAATATTTTTGTATAGCTTAGGGATAATCATTGGAGGGGCTATTGGAAATTTAATAGACAGAGTATATTATGGCTTTGTAGTTGATTATTTTGATTTTAGACTTATTAATTTCGCTGTATTCAATGTAGCAGACAGTTTTATATGTATAGGAGCTTTTTTCATTATCTTGCTTTTAATATTCGATAAAAATTTTGATTTTTAGGAGACAAATTTGAGTAATAAATTTGAAGTAGTTAGTAAATTTAACCCTAGTGGAGATCAGCCTAGGGTTATTGATGAAATTTCAAGAGAAATTATAAAGGGTGAAAAAAACGCAACCCTTCTTGGGGTAACGGGGTGCGGAAAAACCTATATGATGGCAAAAATTATAGAAAAAACTAATCGCCCTGCTTTAATTATCGCCCACAACAAAACCCTAGCAGCTCAGCTTGCAAATGAGTTTAGA